>JAITVF010000087.1 GCA_031285945.1 Oscillospiraceae bacterium | reverse complement strand
GCCGATAAACAGGCGTATGTCCGCCTCGGTCATTGTGCGCCCGGAGCTGATCTGAACCTCGCCCAGCTCAAAATCCTCGAAATATTTATACTCAGGCATCTGCAAAAGCCTCCTGGGGGTGATATTATCTTTTGGGTCCGTTACGGAAGATATACGTTTTGCGCGCGGATATTGTCTTGCAGCTCCCCAATGTCTACATCGCCCACGTCGACTCCGCCTTGTACCGCCATGGCGGCCGCGGCGCCGCAGGCCTGACCCATTAGCATTACCGTGGGGATAACCCTCAGCATCTCTATAGCGCCGAAATCGCCCGACAGGCAGCGCCCCGATACCAACAGCCCCTTTAAATCCTTAGGCAGGAAGCACCTGTAAGGGATCAGCTTAAGCGGGTGATCTGGGTCAAACTGGCGGTAGGGCGGCTGAGCCGCCACGACCGCGTCCTCATAGGCGGCGCCCTCCATAAGCTCCTTGCGGGTAATAACGTATTTGCCCGTGAGCATACGGCTTGAGCGAGTGCCGACCTGGGGCGCCGTATCTATGACCACGGCCTTTTCAAAGCCCGGTACGTTTGCCTTAAAGTAATCCATCGTCCGCACCATTGCCCCGCGGATTTCTATCTCAGCGCGGGCCAGGTCCGCTATATCCACGGCGCTGCCCTGTATGGTGGTGTTGAACCATACGATATTGCTCACATTGCCGTGCATGAAAAAGCCCATGGGAAGCTCGCCGAAGCTGTACCCGCCAGAAACGCCCCGGATCTCTTTGATATCCCGCTCTACCTTTTTGGCGTTATCGCCGGCGGCGAGGTAGCCTTCGGCCTTGTCAAGGTCAATATTGGCCACCCGGAAGACGAGGCCCAGCGGCAGGTTGCCGGTGGAATATTCCGCCCCCGCGGTGTAAAAAACGTCGCCGTCGCCGGTGCAGTCTATCGTCACCTTAGCCAGAACCGCCTGCCTGCCCGATTTAGAATCGAATATCGCGCCCTTTACCGTGCCGTCCTCTACATATGCCTTTGAAAACCACGCGTGAAGCAGCAGGTCCACTCCCGCCTCCAGGGCCATGTCGTTGGCCGCGCACTTCATCATCTCGGGGTCCACAACAGGGCTGTAGCGCACTATCTTATCCTCGCCGCCTGTCGCGCCCCAGCGCCGCCATTTTAGGATATCCTCCTGCTTAGAGGAGCCCCTGCACTCCTCGGGCTGCTCTATGATGCCGTCGTATTTGCGAAGGCGCTCGATCATTTCCTCCACAAGACCCTTTATAACGACTTTGCCCCTGCCGTCGTCCAAACAGTCCAAAAGAAGAACGTATCCGCCGGTCGCCATGCCTCCCAGATAACCGTACCGCTCCATAAGCACCACACTCGCGCCGCCGCGCGCGGCGCTAACCGCCGCGCAGAGCCCCGCCGGACCTCCGCCGACCACCAGCACGTCTGCCTGCCTGTAAACGGGAATTCTCTGTGCTTCTTCCATGATGAACTTGCTCAAAGCAGCTCCTCCTCGTTCGCGTTAGTGTAACAAAAATGTAAATTGTTTCACGGCTTGTTTTCCACACTATACTACAAACCAAATAATTACACAATACAAATTTTAAGTTTTTACTTATTTTACGACTAAACGGTTATAATTTTGTAGATATTCACAATAATAAATAATTCAAAAATGCTTTTGGGAAAATTAATCCATAATATAATCTACAAATTTCCTTTAAGTTAAAGCAAATAAGCGATTATTCCGGCGCAGACTTAATAATTTAATAAGCTTGTAACGCAAATGCTTCTTTAATTATATTTAATCCGACTGATTCTATAAAATACTAATTACACATACTGCGAAATATTTGAGCATGTTTTTGAATTATGTCCTTTGTTGACATCTGTTACAATTGAATGTATACTGTATTACATGAGTTTTAGCGGGAGATTTAAGATGAATATAAAGGATATCGCGTTGTTGGCCGAAACCTCTGTGGCAACAGTTTCACGGGTTATAAACCTGGACGAGCGGGTCGCCGAGAAAACAAGGCAGAGGGTATTGGAGGTAATGGAGTCTACCGGCTATAAGCCGGAGCTGGTGGGCAGGGCTTTGCTTGGGCAGCAAAAGGGCAAGATACTGGTTTTGCTGCCAACAATGGCAAACCCTTTGTTTGCCCGTGTCCTGGCCGGAGTGGAGCACAGGGCCAGCGCCAACGGCTACGACGTGCTTATTTGCAACACCCACCGGGATTACGACATTGAAAAGCGATATCTTAATATGGTGCGGGCAAATCAGCTTGACGGGGCTATTCTGCTGACCGCCGCCGCGTCGGACGAGGAGCTCGACGCGTTTGCAGCCCTCAACCCGCTTGTTCAGTGCTGCTCCCGTTCCCTTGGCGGCCACATCAGCTATACCTGTATCGACGACGAGGCTGCGGCGTTTGAAGCCACCAACTACCTTATCGGGCTTGGGAATCAGCGCATCGGATTGATCAACGGCAATTTTGACCGCAAATATGAGATCGAGCGCGAAAAAGGATACAGGCGCGCCCTGGAGAGCAATAAGATCAAGTTCTTAAGGCAGTATCTGGGCGAGAGCGACTATAATCTCTACGACGGCTACGATGCCTGCCGCCGCCTTATGGAGCTGGAGCATCCGCCCACCGCCTTATTCTGCTCGAGCGATCAATTGGCCTGCGGCGTCATGAAGTACGTTATGGAGCATGGAAAACGCCCGGGGGTCGACGTTGACATTGTCGGGTTTGACGGCACCTATATCGCCGAGCTGTGCACCCCGTCCATCACCTCAATAGAGCAGCCCGGCTACGAAATGGGCAAAACCTCCTTCGACCTTTTGCTTGAGCGCATCCAGGATAAAGAGGCTATCGTAAAGCGCGTAGTTATGGCCTATAAGCTGGTCAGGCGCGGCAGCACAAAAGAATGCGCGGCCGAGTAACGGCGCCGTTTACGCAAATCGCATAAATTGCGCAAAAATCAGCGCCGCATATTTTCTCTCTCCCCCTGCCGACGGCGGACGAGAAAATATGCGGCGCGTTGCCTTGCGCTGTATATTTGACGAGTAATACTATTCCGCATTTAAAATACTTCTTTCTATTGCTCCCCCCGCCAGAGGCGGGGGGAGCAATAGAATAATATTATAAAAGCATTTTAATCGCGGAGTAGTATAACTATATTTATTGGCCCCCGGCTATGCACTCGATCTCAAATCTTGTGCTGTCGTCGGTCGAGGTGTAGCTGTGCCCCGTAACGCCGCCAAAGCGCCCGGTTTCTTCAAGGCGGGAAAGAAAAGCCTCGTAGCCCGCCTCATCGGGGGAGGAGCCCGTGATGGTGAGGTTTTTGCGGTGATAAGAGAAATCCTCGATATCAACGCTTTCGCCCAGGCTTTTGTATATAGCCGCAAAGGTATCGGGCTCCTCTACCGGGATAAGCTCAAAGCTCACATAAGCGTTGGCCAGGGCGCCGGCAAATTTTAAAAGCACCTCTCGGTGGCGGCCGTCTGTGAGCAGAGCGGCCCAGCCGGGAGCTTTGGCGCCCGAGCCGGGCTTTTCTTCAGCGCCCGCAAAGATAGATCGTATGATCTGGCTGCGGCGGTACAGGGGGCTCTCGAAGAGACGCTGAGTCGCGAGAATTCCGCTCAGCAGCAGCGCCGCCGCCAGCAGCAGCGCCGTTATAAGCTCGCACGCCCTGCGCGAGTATAAAATACGGTTCAAGAGCAACACCCCCGGCCAGTTGCCTGGTAATAGTCGTCGCCTTTATTCTTGTACTACTCCGCATTTAAAATACTTCTTTCTATTGCTTCTCCGCCAGAGGCGGGGGAAGCAATAGGGTATATAAAAGCATTTTATTTGCGGATTAGTATTATAAGCTGTGTTCGTAGAGCGTTAAAGCTCGCCCAGGTGGTAAAGGAGTACGCTAAGAGCGCATATGGGAGCTGTTTCGCAGCGGAGTATTCTGCCGCCAAGGCTTGCGACGGCGATTCCCTTTTCTGTAGCCGCAAGAGCCTCCGCCTGAGAAAATCCGCCCTCGCTGCCCACCATGAGGGCGGCGCTTTTGGGCGAAGGGGTAAGGGCCTCGCTAAGCGGAAGGCGGCTCTCCTCGTAAAGCAGAACGGCAAGCTCAGCCGCGGCCATTTTGGCCAGCGCGTCCTCGTACTCAAGCAGCGGGTTTACCTTGGGGATAATTCCCCGTCCGCACTGCTTAGCGGCCTCAAACGCTATTCTTTGCCAGCGCTCAAGCTTGCGGTCCATAGCCCTGTTTCCGGGGCGGGATATGCAGCGCGAGGTTATGACCGGGGTAATCTCACAGGCGCCCAGCTCCACCGCCTTTTGAATTATAAACTCAAGCTTGTCGGATTTGGGCATTGCCTGGTAGAGGCTTATACGGGCCCCAGGCTCGGCCGCGCAGGGCTTTGATGAAATAACCTCTACCGTTACCGCCTCGGGAGCTGCCGAAAGGATGCGGCAGAGGTAATCGGTTCCCTTTGTATCGCTCACTGTGAGCTCGCGGCCCGCCTGCATGTGAAGCACCCTCGCGATGTGCCTGGCGTCCTCGCCGGTTATCTGGGCGGCACCGTCCCCGATTGCTTCAAGAAAAAAACGTGGCACAGGTTATTCACCGTCCCCCGGGTCTTCATCCTCAAGCATCTCGGTCGCGAGATCCATAAAGATCACGCCGTCGAGATGGTCGAGCTCGTGGCAAAGGGCGCGGGCTGTGATATCCTCGCCGGTGTGCTCAAAAATATCGCCGTTGCGGTCCTGGGCGCGTACGGTAACCCGCTTTGGCCTTGTTACCTCACCCCACCGGCCGGGAAAGGAAAGGCAGCCCTCGGCGGCGCTGACCGTTTCCTCAGAGCTGTCGATGATAACGGGGTTTATAAGCTCGATAACCCGGTCGCCGTCGCAGACCAGAGCCGCCCTGCGCAGAACTCCCACCTGAACGGCGGAGATGCCGGCGCCGTTAGCTTCATTAAGAGTTTCGGCCATATCGTCGAGAAGCTCATAAAGCCGGCCGTCAAACACGGTAACCTCCCGGCTTTTTTTGCGCAGAATCTCATCGGAAAATTTTCGAATATTTCGCAGCGCCATGGATAAACACGCGTCCTTTCAGCTTATATCAAAAGCTACATATTGTCATAATACATATCGACGAATACCGAAACCTGTCTTTTCTCGCTGTAAAACCGGTTAAGGACACGGGCTATGAGCTCGCGCGTCCTCTTGTTATTCTTGCATTTGAGTATGATCTTATACCGGTATTTACCCGCCGCACGGTAAACGCCGGCGGGTGAAGGGCCCAGCATCCTTAAAGGGAGCTCGTGATATTCCGCGGCGGCCAGGGAGCAAAGGCACGAAAGAAAGGCGTTGGCCGCCTCGAGGCACTCTTTTTGGTCGGCCGAGGCAAAGCCTATTCCCGCCATTTTGCAGTATGGCGGATAAAGATGGATTTTACGGCTGTAATCCTCGTCTGCGAAAAAGGCCGGATAATCCTGGGCCGCGCCCAGATATATTACCGGGTGCCCGGGGCAAAAGGTCTGTATTACGGCCCTGCCGCCCGCCTCGCTCCGCCCGCCCCTTCCCACCACCTGGGTCAGGAGAGAGAAGGCGCGCTCGTAGCTTCTGAAATCGTCGGCGTAGAGGCTCTGATCTATGGCAAGGACGCCCACAAGGGTGACGCGGGGAAAGTTGAGCCCCTTAGCAACCATTTGGGTGCCGACCATTATATCGTATTCCCCCCTAGAAAAAGCGCCAAAGAGCCTTTCGTGGCTCTGGCGGCTCATGGTGGTGTCCATATCCACCCGCAGCACCCTCGCCTCGGGAAAGGCGGCCAAGAGCTCCTCCTGACGCTTCTGGGTCCCAAGGCCAGAGTAGCGGACGAGTGAGCTGCCGCATTTAGGGCAGGTCTCACTCTTTTGGGCCTGGTGGCCGCAGTAGTGGCAGAGAAGGGCGCCGTTGGCGGCGTGATAGGTCATAGAGACCGAGCAGTTAGGGCATTCGGCCACCTCCCCGCAGGAGGAGCAGCGTATCAGGGTCGAGTGGCCCCGCCGGTTTAAAAGCAGGATGCTCTGCTCGCCCCGCGTGAGGTTTAAGTATAATTCCTCCCTAAGGGTAGCGCCGACGGAGGGGGTGTCTGTCATCTCGGCGGAATCCCTCATATCGGCTATTTTAACCTCGGGCAGGGTGGCTCTTCCAAAGCGCTCGCCAAGGGTAAAGAGGCTCGATTTTCCCGATTTTGCCTCGTGATAGCTCTCGACCGAGGGGGTGGCCGAGGCAAAGAGGGCCAGCGCGCCGTTAAAAGAGCAGCGCAGCCTTGCGATATCCTTCGCGTGATAGCGTGGCGCCTTATCGGACTTATAAGTATGCTCCTGCTCCTCGTCCACCACGATAAGGCCCAGGTTTTTTACAGGCGCGAAAACTGCCGACCTTGTGCCCACCACGATACAGGCGCCGCCGTTTTTAATCCTACGCCATTCGTCGGTCCGCTCGCCTAAAGAAAGCCCGCTGTGAACAACCGCGACCCTCTGGCCAAAGCGGGCGTGAAAGCCCTCGACGGTCTGGGCGGTGAGGGATATTTCTGGCACCAGGACTATCGCCCCCTTGCCCAGGGCCAAAACCCGCTCGATGAGGGCCAGGTAGACCATAGTCTTTCCCGAGCCGGTCACGCCGTAAAGAAGGGCGGGCTTTTCGGGGTTATCAAGGGCCACTGTAAGGCCGTCGAGGGCAGCCTGCTGCCCCGGCGAAAGAAGTGGGGGGGGCGATGGGGCAATGTCCCTGTCGCCGTAGGGGTTCCTTGGGATCACGCGGTCGTAAAACTCGGCCGCGCCTTTTTTTCGCAGCCCCTCCGCCACCGCCCGGGTCACGCCGGTAAAGTAACAGAGCTCCTTTAGTGAAGCGCTTTCGTTTTCCTGCAAAAACAAAACGGCTTTCTTTTGCCGGGGAGTAAGCTCAAGCTCCTCATATCCCGCAAGAAGCCTCACCATGGTGACCTTTTCGTCCATTATACGGCTTTTGCTTTTTTCGAGCCGCTCTATCATTCCGGTGGCCGCCATGGCGTCCAGCTCGGAGCCCTTCACCGAAAATCGCCTGACCAGGGCTTCCTCTCCGGCCGGCCTCTTGAGCTTTTTCAGGTAATCGCAGATATCCCGCCACACAGGGTTAAGGGTGGGCGCGGGGGCCGGAACCGCCGCATAAAGAGTCTCGAAGACAAGCGAAAGGCCGGTGGGGATTAAAAGGCGAAGCGCGTCAAAAAAAGTGCAAAAGGTTTGCTCCTTTAGGTAGCGCAATACGGCAAGGCCCTCGCCGTCTATCAGCGGCTCTGGGTCGAGCAGGCTTACGACCGGCTTTAGGCCCTCCGGGCCGGGCTCTTCCTTAATCGACAGAACCACGCCCTGCCGCAGCAGCCTCCCCCGGCCAAAGCAGACCTTTACCCGGCATCCCGGCACAAGGGCGCTCGCGAGCTCGGGTGGGATCAGGTAGGAGTATTCGCGGTCAAAGTGGATGGCGGCGCCCTCCACGGCGACGCCTGCGATCTTCAAGTGGAATCGCCTCCGGTCTGTATACAAAAATAAGAAGCTGTGTTCATTAAGCGAAAAAAAGCTCTCGCAAATACGGCCGTTGGGCCGGTGAACACAGCTTCTTAAGAATGTGTTCAGATATAATCGCTGACCCTTACCTTGCCTGAGGCAAACTCCTCGACAGACAGATTTACAGGCTTCTCGATAAGAATTATGTGGTTTTCCTCGGCGGCGTCGGCGATATCCCGCGCCCTTTGAGCTACCGATACCACAAACTCATAGTAATTGTCGTGCTTGCCTATAATCTGATACATAGACGGTCTAAGCATCCTTTAAAACCTCCCTTAATGCGTCGCGCCCGTATTTAACGTGGCAGGGGGCCGCCGATACTACGGCGGCCAAAAGCCCGCAGGTGCGCTCAATATCCTCGTTTACTATAACAAAGTCGTAGCTTTCGCCAAGCTTTATTTCCTCTTTGGCTATTTTAAGCCGCCTTTTGATTTCGGCCTCGTCCTCGGTGCCGCGCCTGCGCAGCCTTTCCTCCAGAATCTTAAGGGAGGGAGGCATAAGGAAGACGAAGAGGGCTTCGGGCCGCAGCTCCCGCACCCTGGCGGCGCCCCTGAGCTCGATTTCCAGTATAACGTTTTTGCCTTCGTTCAGCTTTTCCTCGACCCAAGACGCGGGGGTGCCGTAATAGTTGCCGGCAAACTCGGCGTACTCTAGCAGCTCGCCCGCCGCGATCATACTCTCAAAGGCTTCGCGGGAGACAAAGTTGTAGGCAACGCCGTCGGTTTCGTCGCGGCGGATAAGGCGGGTAGTGGTGGATATGCTGAGCGCACAGTTTGCGCACCGGGGCATAAAAGCCCGCAGAACGGTGTCCTTGCCCACGCCCGAGGGCCAGGAAAAAACGATGAGGAGCCCGCGTTCAGTCATCGGTAGCCTCGCGGGACTCGTCGTCCAGACGGCCAGCTATCGTTTCGGGCTGGACTGCGCTGAGGATGACGTGATCGGAATCGGTTATGATAACCGCCCGGGTCCTGCGGCCGTAGGTTGCGTCTATAAGGCTGCCGCGGTCTCTCGCGTCCTGAATTATGCGCTTGATGGGGGACGATTCGGGGCTGACAATGGCTATGAGCCTTGTCGCGGAGACCATATTCCCGAAACCGATGTTAATCAGCTTCATTTCTTTGTCCTCCCGCTATTCGATATTCTGAATCTGCTCGCGGATTTTTTCTATCTCGCTTTTCATATCCACTACGATTCTCGCGATCTCCAGGTCCTGGCACTTGGAGCCGACGGTGTTGGCCTCCCGGTTGAGCTCCTGCACGAGAAAATCGAGCTTGCGACCCATCGCGTCCCCCGCCGAAAGGATTTCGCGAAGCTGCGAAACGTGACTTTTCAGGCGCACCGTTTCCTCGGCGACCGCGGTTTTTTCGGCAAAGATCGCGGCCTCGGTCAGTATGCGCTGATCGTCGGGCTGTCTGCCCTCCAAAACCTCAAGCAGCTTATTGTAAAGCCTTGCGCGGTATTCCTCAGTCGTAAGGGGGGAGCGCTCCTCCACCCGGGCTACAAGCAAAAGTATGGCCGAAAGCCTTTCTTCTATATCCTCCTTAAGCCTTGCGCCTTCGGCGGCCCGCATATCAAGATAATGCGATATCGCCTCAAGCGCGGTTTCGCGCACCGCGTCCCACAGGGCGTCCTCGTCGGGCTCGGCCCTCCGCAGCATAAAGATATCGTTCATACGGCAAAGGGTCGCCAGGGTAATGTCGTCGGCTACGCCCAGCTCCTTTCCCAGCCCCCGCAGCGCTTCGAGATATCCTCTGGCGAGGGGGCGGTTTACCAGCACCGCGGTATCGGGATCCTCCAGCGCCGTCACGGTTAGGGAAAGATCTACCTTGCCCCTCGATACCTTAGCGCGAACAAGGCTTTTGAGCTTTTCCTCCATATAGGCGCAGGAACGGGGAAGCCGGGCCGAAAACTCAAAATAGCGGTGGTTTACCGAGCGCAGCTCGACTCCGATCTCACGTCCGCCCGAGGCCTTGCGGGCTTTTCCGTATCCTGTCATTGAGCTTAACATTATTTATTCTCCCCATTGTTGGGTTTATTCCGCTTCGGGACATCATTCATCATACTAAAAGCGCCCGCCGTTGTCAAGAAAACAGGCAAAAACGCCCACGAAGCCAACGCCTACTTTGTGCCGAAGATGCGGTCGCCCGCGTCGCCGAGCCCGGGCACTATGTATTTGTTATCGTCCATCTTTTCATCCAGGGCGGCGCAGTAAATGTGAACGTCGGGGTGAGTCTTTCTAAGATGGGCAAGCCCCTCGGCCGACGATATGATGCACATAAAATTGATGCTCAGGGCGCCGTGGCGCTTAACCATGCTGATTGCGTCCGCCGCGCTGTATCCGGTCGCCATCATGGGGTCGAGCACAATAACCTCCCGCTCGTCGATATCTGAGGGGAGCTTGCAGTAGTATTCTACCGGCAGATGGGTTTCGTGGTCGCGGTAAAGGCCGATATGCCCCACCTTAGCGGCCGGACTAAGCCTGAGTATCCCCTCCACCATGCCGAGCCCCGCCCGCAGTATGGGAACGGCCGCAAGCTTTCGCCCGGCGAGCACCTTTGCGCGGGCGGGGGACATGGGCGTTTCGATCTCGACCTCGCGCAGGGGCAGGTCGCGGGTGGCCTCGTAGCACATGAGCATGGCGACCTCGGCCACAATCTCGCGAAACTCCTTGGTGCCTGTGTTTTTATCCCGCAAAAGGGTCACCTTATGCTGGATAAGGGGATGATCAAAGATAATGGGATCGTTCATTTACACTGCCTCCTGAATTATAGTATGAGCATCGCGTCGCCAAACGAGAAAAACCGGTAGCGCTCCTTTACCGCCTCTTTATAGGCCGACATTGTGCCTTCATAGCCGGCAAAGGCCGCGACAAGCATTATAAGGGTGCTTTTGGGGAGATGGAAATTAGTAAGCAGGCCGTCGAGCACCCTAAAGCGGCTTTCGCCGCCAGGGTACAGAAAGAGGCCTGTCTCGCCCGAGCAGGGGATGATTTCCCCGTGCCGTTCCGCCGCCGATTCAACAGTCCGGCAGGCGGTGGAGCCGGCGGCTATCACGCGGCCGCCCCTCCCCTTTGCGCGGTTTATCAGCTCGGCCGTTTCCCTGGGCAGGGTGTACCGCTCCATGTGCATGTAGTGGCCCGATATTTCCTCCGCCACAACGGGCCTGAAGGTGCCGAGCCCTACGTGAAGGGTCACAAAGCCGGTTTCTATCCCCTTTTGGCGCAGGGCCTCCAGGAGCCCGGGGGTAAAGTGAAGCCCCGCGGTGGGGGCCGCCGCGCTGCCACGCTCTTTGGCGTAAACGGTCTGGTAGCGTTCGGCGTCGTCAAGGGCCCTGGTAATATAGTGTGGCAGGGGCATTTCGCCGATGCTGTCTAGGGCCGAGAAAAAATCGCCCTCCTGCTCGAATCGGGCGAGCCTGTTGCCGTCGGGCAGAACCTCGAGTATCTCGCCGACCATAAGGCCGCCGCCAAAGGAGAATCTCGCGCCCGGCTTCGCCTTTCTTCCGGGGCGGGTCAGTATCTCCCATACGCCGTCTCCCCTTTGCGTGAGCAAAAGGAATTCTATCGCGCCCCCGGTGGGTATTTTTTCGCCCGAAAGCCTCGCGGGAATGACCCTTGAGTCGTTAAGTATCAGGGCGTCGCCCGGCCTGAGGATATCGGTGAGCTCACTAAAGCCCCGGTGAGAAATCTTACCGTCCTCCCGCCCGAGAGTCATGAGCCTGGACGAGTCCCGGCGGGGCAGGGGAACCTGGGCGACCAGCTCGGGGGGGAGATAATAATCAAAGTCGGAAGTTTTCATGCCTGTGCCTTTCGCGGGAAAATTAAGGGTCTGAGCCAAAAAATGTTGACAACGGGGCCGCCGGGTGATAGACTTAAGCCAAAATCTAATATGAACCGGATAGAGGCGCGGTTCTGATGAGTACCGAAAGGTCGGGCGGTCGTACGCCAAAGCCTACGGGAAGGGCAGAATCGCCGAAGGGGAGCGGCTTTACGGCGGCTGTTTCCCTGGGGGTACCGCCGAAAGGCGTGCCACTGTCGTCACTGTTGTGATGGAGTGCTTCCGAGGCTGCGAACACAGTAGCCGGCTTTTATGGCCGCGCCGTGTCCTCACCTGATTATAAGGCAATCCAATCCGGTTTTCAACCGGGTTTTTGTTTTATCTGCGCTAAATGTTCATTATTGCCCAATTACCTCAATTATAAATGATATGGAGGATATTTGACATGAAAAATTACAACGTAGCGGTAGTGGGCGCGACGGGAATGGTGGGGCAGCGCTTTGTTACCCTTCTTGACAAGCACCCTTGGTTTAAGCTGACCGCCGTGGCGGCTTCCTCGCGCAGCGCCGGGCGTTCCTACGAGGATGCGGTAAGGGGCCGCTGGGCCATGAAGACCGCCATCCCCGCCGATATAGCCGGCCTTAAGGTGCTCGACGCCGATAAGGACGCCGAAAAAATCGCGGCTTCGGTCGATTTTATATTCTGCGCGGTGGATATGAAAAAGGATGAGGTCTACGCCCT
>JAITVF010000007.1 GCA_031285945.1 Oscillospiraceae bacterium | reverse complement strand
TAGCCGTGATGTTCTGCCTGCTAAACCTGCTGACCGACCTTCTCTACGCCCTTGTAGACCCCAGGGTTCGTACGCAGTACCAAAAATCTACGGGCAAAAAGAAGCCGAAGCGCGCCGATAAGGGGGCCGAGCTATGACCGGCAGCCTTCCGGCCATAAGGCGGGGCAAAGTCCGCGAGGTTTTTTTAAGGCTCTGCTCAAGCCCGCTGACAGTTTTTGGAATGCTTGTGCTCCTGCTTTTGATTCTTGTGGCCCTCTTTGCCGGCTATATAGCCCCTTACCCCTACGATCTTCAGGATTATGGCTCGGTTTTAAGCTTTCCCTCACTTTCCCATCCCTTCGGGACCGACAATCTGGGGCGGGATATTTTAAGCCGGGTCATATACGGCAGCCGCGTCTCGCTTTTGATAGGCTTTATCTCCCTTTTTGCCGGCGCGCTCTGCGGCTCCCTGTCCGGCGCCCTTGCGGGATTTTTTGGAGGCGCCGCCGATTCTTTTATAATGCGATTTTGCGATATGGTAATGTCCATACCCAAAATTATACTGGCCATCGCAGTCTCCGCTATTCTCGGCCCGGGGCTTGTAAACGCCATGGTTTCGGTTTCTATAAGCTCTGCGCCCGCTTTTGCCCGTGTGGTGCGGGCCGGGGTTATCACGGTAAAGGACCGCGAGTTTATCGAGGCTTCACGCGCGGCGGGCTGCGGGAACGGGCGGATACTTTTTCGCCATATTCTGCCGAATGTGGCCGCTCCCATTATAGTTCAGTCTACCCTTGGCGTTTCTACGGCGATACTTCTCGCCGCCTCCTTAAGCTTTCTGGGCCTGGGCGTGCAGCCGCCCACCCCGGAATGGGGGGCGATGCTCTCGGCGGCCAGGGGCTTTACCCGGAACGAGTGGTACATGGTTTTATTCCCCGGCCTTGCCATTATGCTCAGCGTCCTCTCCCTAAATCTTTTTGGGGACGGCCTGCGCGACGCCCTGGACCCGAGGCTCCGCGACGGGAGGCGGTTTTAGTGGCGGGCAGGGAGCTTGTGTCTGTACGGGGGCTGTTTGTCCAATACAATACGGCCACCGGCCTGTCAAAGGCGGTAAACGGTTTGAGCTTTGAGCTTTCGGCCGGGGAAACTCTGGGCCTGGTGGGAGAAACAGGCGCCGGCAAAACCACGGCGGCCCTCGGCATAATGGGCCTCATCCCCAGCCCCCCGGGAAAGATTACAGGGGGCGAAATTCTTTTTGAGGGGCGCAGTCTCCTTACCCTGAGCAAAAAGGAAATGAGGGAGAAAAGAAGACGGGAGCTTTCGATAATCTTTCAGGATCCCATGACCGCCCTTAATCCCGTTATGACCGTCGGCGAGCAGGTCTCGGAGGCTGTGAGGCTGCGCGAAAGGCTATCGCGGTCACGGGCCGCTATACGGGCGGCGGAGCTTCTTCTCGAGGCGGGAATACCGGAGGACAGGCTCGGCGAATATCCCCATCAGTTTTCCGGCGGGATGCGCCAGCGCGCCGTAATCGCGGCGGCCCTGGCGGGAAGCCCCAGGCTTCTTATCGCCGACGAGCCCACCACCGCCCTTGACCTGACCATTCAGGCGCAGGTTCTAAGCCTGATGAAACGGCTGCGAAAGCAACACGGCGCGGCCATGCTGCTTATCACCCACGACCTGGGCGTGGTTGCCGAGATGTGCGACCGGGTAGCCGTAATGTACGGCGGCAAAATAGTCGAAAGCGGCGACACTGCCGCGGTTTTTGAAAAGCCCGCTCACCCGTACACAAAGGGGCTCTTCGCGTCCCTGCCGGGGATTGGCACAAAGGCCCGCCGCTTAACCCCTATTCCGGGAAGCGCCCCCGACCCGGCCCGCCTGCCGCCGGGCTGCGCCTTTCATCCCAGGTGCCCATTAGCCTCTTTGGATTGCGCGCAAGTGGAGCCGCCGTACGCCGAGATATTACCCGGCCATTTTGCGCGGTGCTATTATAGTCGATAAATTATATTTATAAGACAGGAAGTGAAGCGCCCTGGAGACTCTTGTTGAGGCGGTAAACCTTCGCAAATACTTTAAAACCCCCCGCGGGCTTCTCCACGCGGCGGACGGCGTGAGCTTTCGTGTCCATACCGGAAAGACTTTGGGGATCGTGGGCGAATCGGGCTGCGGCAAATCTACTCTGGGAAGGCTCACAGTCCGGCTGCTTGAGCCCTCCGGCGGCCGCGTGCTGTTTAAAGGCGAGGATATCGCCGCCGTAAAGGATATAAAGTCGCTGCGCAAAAAGGCGCAGATAATTTTTCAGGACCCATTCTCCTCTCTGGACCCGCGGATGACGGTGGGGGAAAGCATAGCCGAGCCGCTGATTGTTCATAAAATATGCGGCGATAAAAACGCCACCCGAAAACGGGTGGCGGAGCTTATGGATTCCGTAGGGCTTGAGTGGCGGCTCGCGGATGCTTACCCCCACGAGCTGGACGGCGGGCGCTGCCAGCGGACGGGCATAGCCCGAGCCCTCGCGCCCGAGCCCGAGCTACTTGTATGCGACGAGCCGGTTTCGGCGCTGGACGTTTCCATTCAGGCGCAGATTCTCAACCTATTAAAGGATTTGCAGGAGAATAGGGCCCTTACCTGTATTTTTATCTCCCACGACCTCTCGGCCGTACGGCATATGGCCGACGATATCATGGTCATGTATCTCGGCTGCGCGATGGAAAGCTGCAAGGAACCGGAGCTTTTCGAGAATCCGCTCCACCCTTATACCCAGGCGCTTTTTTCGGCAGTTCTGCCGCCTTTTGTTCAAAGAAGGGGGGAGCGAGTCCTTCTTAGGGGGGAGGTAACCTCGCCCATCGGCCTTGGGCCCGGATGCAGATTCCTGCCCCGCTGCGAGAGCGGGCAAGAGGCCTGCGCGTCCGAGACGCCTGTGCTGCGGGAGGTGTCAAAAGGGCACTCTGTAGCCTGTCACCTTATTTAAAGCCTATAATACTACTCCGCAATCAAAATCATTTCAGCCTTGCGGTCTTTTTTCCGTCCTGCTGCGTTGTCCTCCTCAGTGGGCGTCAGCCCACCGTCGTCGTCCGCCTTGCAGGGCGAAAAAAATCCTCGCAAGTCT
>JAITVF010000006.1 GCA_031285945.1 Oscillospiraceae bacterium | reverse complement strand
CCCTGGAGCGCCAAGATGTGCTCAGCTACGGCGATCTCGCCATCCGGCGCGGAATTTGCAGGCTGTATGGGCACAAATCGCTGACTAAAGAGCAGTTCCTGCGGTACAAAAAACGCTATTCGCCTTATGGCAGCATCGCGAGCCTGTACCTGTGGGAGCTGTCTTAAGAACTGAGGCGGCGGGGCCGCCGCCTCAGTTCTTATCTTGCTCTCTTAAACTTCAAGCAGCTGTGTTATTTTTAGAATTACCATATTGACAAATACACGTTAATGGTTTAAAGTATTGGGAGTAAAGGCTGTGACCGGGAACAAGTAGGCGTTTGTAACGCGTCCGGGCAGAGAGCCGGCGGTTGGTGCGAGCCGGTAACGACGCAGAACGTCCGAATACATCCCGCGAGCCGCGCTCTGAAGGGCCCCCCTACGAATGCGTCGGGAGCCTTGTAGGCGGCGTCGGGTACGCCCGTTAAAGCGTTCGGGGTATGGTTGTACCCTATGAGCGCGCTTGCCGTGAGGCTGCGCGAAACTGAGGTGGTACCGCGATATTTTTATCGCCCTCGGATTTTATCCGAGGGCGTTTATTGTTGCCTTTCCCGGAATGCCTGATACTGTATAAATCGAAAGGTTGTGTTCTGAAATGCTGGTAAAAATAGTAATGCTCGTCGTATTTTTCGCCGTGACCGCGGGTGTGGGCCTCTACGCCAGAAAGCGGGTAAAGGACGTGGGAAGCTTTGTGCTTGGCGGCCGCTCAATCGGGCCGTGGCTCACCGCCTTCGCTTACGGTACTTCTTATTTTTCGGCGGTGGTCTTTATAGGCTACGCCGGGCAGTTCGGATGGCGCTTTGGCATCTCCGCGACCTGGATCGGCCTCGGCAACGCGCTCATAGGCTCGCTTATGGCGTGGGTGATACTTGGCAGGCGAACCCGCATAATGACCCGCCATCTGGAAAGCACAACCATGCCCGCCTTTTTTGGAAAGCGCTTTGATTCGCCGGGACTTAAAATTTGCGCCTCACTTATAATATTTATCTTTCTGGTGCCTTACACGGCGTCCCTTTACAACGGGCTTTCCCGTCTCTTCGCCATGGCGTTCGAGGTCGATTTCGCCGTATGCATAGCCGTTATGGCTTTTCTTACCGCCGTTTACGTTATAGCGGGCGGGTACTTCGCCACCGCCATCAACGATTTTATTCAGGGTATCATCATGCTAATCGGCATTGTGGCAGTGGTATGGGCCATGCTCAATATTCACGGCGGCATGGCCGGTTCCCTCGACGCCCTGGCCAGGGTGACGGACGGGGCTGTTTCGGATACCCCCGGAATTTTCGCCTCCTTCTTCGGGCCCGATCCCGCCTCGCTGCTGGGGGTAATACTCCTGACCTCCCTGGGGACCTGGGGGCTGCCCCAGATGGTGCAAAAGTTTTATTCAATTGAATCCGAAAAGTCGGTGGATAAGGGTACCGTTATTTCTACTCTTTTCGCCGTCGTGGTATCGGGCGGGTGCTATTTCCTGGGCGGCTTCGGCCGTATCTTCTCCGACCGGTTCGATGTCGCGGCCGACGGCTACGACGCCATTATCCCCGCCATACTTTCGGAGTTTTCCCCGGCCCTTATAGGGCTTGTGGTCGTGCTCGTCCTCTCCGCCTCTATGTCTACTTTGTCGGCTCTGGTCATGACCTCGGCCTCAACCCTCACCCTTGACTTTCTCAAGGGAACGGTTGCGAAAAAAATGAACGAAAAGAGCCAGCTTTCTTCCATCAGAATATTAATCGCCGTGTTTGTTGTGATTTCTGCTGCAATAGCTATCATGCAATACAAAAACGGCATTCTGTTCATAGCGCAGCTCATGGGAATCTCGTGGGGGGCGCTGGCGGGCTCCTTCCTCGCCCCCTTCCTCTACGGCCTATACTGGAAGGGCGCTACAAGAGCCTCGGTCTGGGCGTGCTTTATCTTCAGCGTAGCGGTTATGACCCTTAACATAGCGGCAAAGGGAATCTTCCCCGCCGTCCTGCAATCCCCCATCAACGCCGGCGCGTTTTGTATGCTGGCGGGGCTTGTGATCGTTCCTGCGGTATCGCTTTTTACAAAGGCCCCCTCCGCCGGGCATGTGAACGATTGCTTCGGCGCTTACGAGGCGCAGGTGACCGTACCCGCGAAAAGAGCCCTGAGCCCGGATAAATAGCCGCTTGCTATACGGTAAAAATATACAATAGATTTTACACAAGTTAGGCGGCTTAGCCAAATTGCGGAGCTCCAAGGAAAATTTACTTGCGATACGTGAAAAAGTATGATATTTTTACATTAAGAAGGCTGTAACGGAGTGCCAGACGCACGGGCCGGATGTTCTTAAACGAATGTCCGGCTCTTTTTTATGAACGCAGGCGATAATAGCGTTAACCGGCGCGGCCTGTCTGCCTCTTGCGTATACCGGACAAAACGACTTTAAAGACTTAAGGAGGATTCAATCATGAAAAGATCTTTCGCGCTTTTGCTGGCCCTTATGCTTATCCTGGGAATCGCCGGGTGTGCGCCCGCCGCGCCGGCTCCTTCGGCCTCGGCCGCGCCTGCCCAGGACTCTTCGGCCGCGCCGGCGCCCGGCGCTTCTTCGGGCGCTCCCTCCGCAGCCGAGCCCGCCGCGGCCACATTGGCAAAAGAAGACCTCAAGATTGGCGTCATTCATATCATGGAGCTCGGCGACCAGGGCTACACCTATAACCACGACCAGGGCGTAAAAAAGATGCTGGCCAACCTGGGCCTGAGCGAAGACCAGTATATTCCCAAGTTTAATATCGACGATACCGACGTAGCCGCCACCAACGCGGCCGTTGCCGAGCTTGTAGACGCCGGCTGCCAGATGATTTTTGCGACCAGCTTTTCCTACGGCACCCAGATTCTTGAGGCCGCAAAGGAATACCCCGAGGTAGTCTTTTTGCACGCGACCGGCTCCGACGCCCACTTCAACGACCTGCCCAACCTCCACAACTATTTCGCCAAGATACACCAGGCGCGGTATCTTGCCGGTATCGCCGCGGGCCTTAAGACCGAGAGCAACAAGCTGGGCTATGTGGCCGCACACCCCTACGCAGAGGTTATCAGCGGATTTACGGCCTTCTATCTCGGCGCTAAGAGCGTCAACCCCGACGTTACAATGGACGTTATCTATATCAACTCCTGGGGCGACGCTCAGAGAGAGCGCGAGGTCGCCGAGGCTCTCGCGGGGCGCGGCTGCGACGTTATAAGCCAGCACTCCGACAACGTTTCCCCCGCTCTCGCCGCGCAGGATATGGGCGTGTGGCATGTGGGCTACAACAACGATATGGCCCCCGCCGCGCCCGAGGCCTCGATTATTTCCGCGAGGATCGACTGGGGCGTATATATGACCCTGGCCGTTCAGAACTTCCTTGAGGGAAAGCCCATTCCCCTTGACTGGAGCGGCGGCGTTGAGACGGGCGCCGTTTACCTCTCCCCCCTCAACGAGGCCGTGGCCGCTCCCGGAACTCAGGAGGCCATCGACACGGCTATGGGAGAAATCGAAAGCGGAATGCTCATCTTTAAGGGAGCCCTCAAAACCCCCGAAGGCGAGCCGGCGGTCATAACCGACTTTTATGGCGAGGAGATCTACACCTTTACCGACGAAAGCTCCGAGTTCGTAGAATCCGAGGAGTTCTCAGCCCCTAGCTTCAACGCTATTATCGAGGGTATCAATATCGTTTCGTAGGCTTATTATAGCAATTGTAAGAAATGAGCGGAAAAGGTCTTAT
>JAITVF010000211.1 GCA_031285945.1 Oscillospiraceae bacterium | reverse complement strand
GTACGATCCGGGGGCTCTTTTAAGCTCCCGCATTTCACATACAGATAAGGAGCAGTCGCCATGTCCGACCGTCGCAGCGATAATACCCCCGAGGCCTCCGAGGCCCCGCCCGCCCTGTCGGAGCTTTTGCAAATACGCAGGGACAAGCTTTTGTCACTTAAGGAGCGGGGCGAAAACCCTTTTCTTATTACCCGCTTTGACAGGACGGTTACCGCCGCCGAGGTTTCGGCCCGCTTTGAGGAGCTCGAGGGAAGCGCCCAGGCCCTGGCGGGAAGGCTTATGAGCAAGCGGGGAATGGGCAAGGCCCTCTTTATGGATATAGCCGACCATTCGGGCCGCATACAGATCTACGCCCGCGTGGACGAGCTTGGCGAGGAAAAGCTCGAGGCCGTTAAAAAATGGGATATTGGCGATATAATCGGGGTGGGGGGTGAGGTCTTCCGCACAAAGCGGGGGGAGATTTCCATCCGGGCAAACGCAATGAGCCTTCTTTCCAAGAGCCTTTTGCCCCTGCCCGAAAAGTGGCACGGCTTAAAGGATACCGAGCTGCGCTACCGCCAGCGCTATGTAGACCTGATAGTAAACCCCGAGGTTAAAGAGGCCTTTGTAAAGCGCAGCCTAATTATACGTGAAATGAGGGCGTTTCTTGACGCCGAGCGGTTTTTAGAGGTCGAGACCCCGGTGCTTCACACCGTTGCCGGGGGCGCCGCGGCAAGGCCCTTTGTAACCCACCACAACACCCTTAATATGGACATGTACCTGCGCATAGCCCTGGAGCTGCACCTAAAGCGCCTAATAGTGGGCGGCTTTGACAGGGTTTACGAAATAGGCAGGGTTTTCCGCAACGAGGGTATATCCACCCGCCACAACCCCGAATTCACCCTGCTTGAGCTTTACGAGGCCTACACGGACTGCGAGGGTATGATGGATTTGGCCGAGCGGCTTTTGCGCACTGTGGCCGAAAAGGTTCTTGGCACCGGCAAAATTACATTTGAGGGCGTCGATATAGACCTCGGCCTCCCCTTTGCCCGCCTTTCAATGTCCGACGCGGTTAAGCTTTATTCCGGGGTAGATTTCTCGCAGGTTCAAAGCCTTGAGGAGGCCCGCTCCCTCGCTCGCGAGCACCACATAGCTTACGAGGAGCGCCACGGCCGGGGCGATATTCTCAATCTCTTTTTTGAGCGGTACGCCGAGCAAAAGATTATACAGCCTACTTTTATAACCGGCCACCCGGTCGAGATTTCGCCGCTCGCGAAAAAGGACCCCCAAAACCCCGGCCACACCGAGCGCTTTGAGCTTTTTATCCTAGGGCGGGAGTACGCCAACGCGTTCTCGGAGCTAAACGACCCCCTCGACCAGAGGGAGCGGTTTATTCACCAGATGGAGCTTAAGGCCGCCGGCGACGAGGAAGCCGCCGATATGGACGAGGATTTTCTCACCGCGCTCGAATACGGCATGCCCCCCACCGGCGGAATGGGTATCGGCGTGGACAGAACCGTAATGCTCCTAACCGGCTGCTCCTCCATCCGCGACGTGCTCCTCTTCCCCACCATGAGGCCATCCGGCGACTGATGCTAACACTCGCCATAACCCCGCCAAAAGAGCCGCAGGCCGCAAGGGTAAAATCCTTGCGGCCTGCTCTTTTTCTTGTTTATAGCAGTATTAAAGCCCAGAGGCGCAATCACGGCGGGTGTTTTGGCCCGGGTCAATAAAGCCGCCAATAAGGCCTACAGCTTTACATCCGCCCACTTGCCGCTCAAAAAACGCATATAGGTCATTGCAAAGCGCAGGTACTGGTCAATAAGAATAGCGATCCACCCGCCGGTAAGGCCTATTCCCAGGGCGTAGATCAAAAGCCAGGTGATAAAGGGGCGGACAGTCATGATAGATATCACCGAGACCATGGCGGTGAATTTGGTATCGCCCGCGCCCCGCAGAATCCCTAGGTATATGTACTGGCTGGCCTGGCCAAAGGTGATGATGCTGGCGATTATCATAATACTTTTGCCTATTTCAATTATTACCGGGTCGCTTGTAAACAGGCCGTAGAGCTGCCCGGCCATAAAGGTAAACAGCAAAAATATGCCGACGCAGAACAAAACTCCCAGCCTTTGGCATATTTTGCCGTACAGAAGGGAAAGGTCTGGCCGCTTGGCTCCGAGATTCTGCCCCACAAGCGCCGAGGCGGCTATGCTGAGCCCCTCGCCCAGCGAAAAGCTTAAGACGATCATATTCATACCTATGGTGTTGGCCGCCAGCATAACGGTGCCAAGGTTGGCCACCATAACCGCGGTGAGTATCATTCCTATGCGCATACAAAACATCTCCACAACCGAGCCGGAGGTCACCTTATAAAGCGCCGAGAGTGTCTGGCGGTCAAAGATCCAGCCTTCTCTTGAGACCACGCTTAAAAAATCATCGCGGCGCAAAACGCTCACCACCGCCATTACAAGGCCCACCGCCCAGCCTATAACGGTGGCAAGGGCCGCGCCCTTAGCCTCCATCCTGGGGAATATCCAGTTGCCGCCAATGAGGAAATAGTTAAAGACCACGTTTACAAGGTTGGCCGCCATATTTACCCGCATTGAAATCTTTGTCTGCCCCGCGCCCCTCTGAGCCGCGCATATGGTCAGCGATACCGCCAAAAAGGGCAGCCCCACAAGAATAACGCTCATGTAATCGCTTGCCATTCTTATTGTATCGGATTTTGCGCCGACAAGCCTAAGAATCTCCTCCTTTAATACATAGGCGGTCAGTGATAACACAAGGGTAATAAAAAGGTTAAGTATAATCGACTGGCGCAGGCAGCGCTGAGCCGATTCCGGGTTGTTCTCGCCCCTTCGCCTCGCCACAACCGAGGTTACGGCTATATTTATGGCGAGCATGGGCGTCATAATCAAAAATCGCGGCTGAGTCACCAGGGCTACGGCCGAAATTG
>JAITVF010000159.1 GCA_031285945.1 Oscillospiraceae bacterium | reverse complement strand
AAATAATGGCGAGGCCGCAAATAACGCGGTAATTATAATAGCCGGCATAAAGGCTTAAATAAACAAAACGCAAACAAGCAAGTATTGTAAGTAAGCTTTATACGCAAAAAAAAGAAGCTGTAAGCACAGCTTCTCGCAGCGTGTAGGCAAAAGCAAGCATTGCCCAATATGATATATTTATTGCCATCTATTGACATCATCCGCTTCGGATTCGGCACGGTCGGCGCCGGGTTCCGCGAGGAGGAGGCACCCGGCTTTGTGGTGAACACGCTGGCGATGCTGCCAGACGGGTATAGCACTTTTGTTAATAAATTTTAATGTTTAATTGTTGGCTCAACAATAAGTTAAAGAAAGCTTATTCATAGAAATTATACGTCGGAGTAGTTGACTCCGACGTATAATTGTATGAATAGGACAAAATAGGCTTCACATAGACTTGATTATGAGAGGGGGAGAATATCATGACGGAAGATGTAAGAATTCGCGTAATGTCGGTTTTGCTTAAAAGCGTGTATAAGCAAAATCTCATTTCCGAGGATGTTTACAATCACTCTCTGGATAATCTCCCGAAAGTGCTAGACTATAGCGAAAAATTAGGGTGTGATGCGGTCAAAAACGAGGTGGGAACAGGTGGATGTTTATAAAATACGCGATTTAATGCGAAGTGGGGTTGCAATACAACAGATTCCGTTAAGGGTTACATATTATGCAAGAGTGTCAACCGAACGGGAGGAGCAAGCGTCATCACTGGAAAATCAAATTACATACTATCAAAGCTACATAAAAAGCAATTCAATGTGGACTTTTGTCGACGGATATGTTGATGAAGGCATCAGCGGGGCGAGTACCAAAAAGCGCGATAGCTTTAATCGAATGATAAAGGACGGCAAATACGGTCGGTTTGACTTTATCATCACGAAGGAGATATCGCGCTTTTCTCGTAATACGGTAGACAGCATTCAATTTACCCAGCAACTATTACAATACAATGTCGGTGTATTATTTCAAAACGATAATATAAACACGTTTGACACCGATGGGGAACTTCGGCTGACGATCATGTCAAGTTTAGCGCAGGATGAGCTGCGCCGGTTATCTGAACGTGTAAAATTTGGACACAAGCAGTGCATCAAAAACGGCAAGGTGTTGGGGAATGACAAGCTATACGGATACAACAAGAAGAACTGTATTCTCACCATCAATGAGGAGCAGGCTGAGGTAGTACGTCTGATTTTTGACCTCTACGCCAATCAACAGCTGGGCATGCGCGCAATATCAAAAATTTTATTTGATCGGGGAATCACAAGCGGCAAGGGCAACCTCTTCAACACTCGGACTATGGCAAACATGCTCAATAACCCAAAATACAAAGGCTATTACAGAGGGAACATTACGACAAGCATCGACTACAGAACAAAAAAAAGCATATTCCTGCCTGAAAGCGAATGGATCCTGTATAAAGACAAAAGCATCCCCGCAATCGTATCCGAAGAGCTGTGGGATAAGGCACATGCTCTCTTGCAATCAAGAAGCGAGCATTTCAAAGATTCCGGAGCAAGAACACATAACAGATACGCTTACAGCGGAAAAATTGCCTGTGCGGAGCATGGAACTTCTTTTTTGAGAGCTCTTCGCGAAAGCGGCAAGGAAGTGTGGCAATGCAGGGTCTATAATGAGCGAGGCGCTAAAGCATGCACCGCCCCTACGATTTACACCAGCGAGCTTGATGAAATCATGGCCGACATCTTTAAGGACATGCAAAAAGATAAGAATATAATCATTGATGATATTATCAAGCTCATCAAGAACTCTCCCGACCGTAAAAACTACGAGCACAATATGGAAATTATAAAAGATGAAATTACAGTATTAAATTCTAAAAAAGAAAAACGACTGGAACTGTCAATTGACGGTGCAATTAATAATCTTGAATTCAAAAAAAGAAACGATGCGTTAAACGAGCAGATTGCACAAGCGCAGTCAAATCTATCCACCCTCTCCGGCGAAAAAAGCAAATCCCAAAAAGTCGAATCCGACACCGATGAAATTCGCCGCGTACTGGTGCGTGAGCTTTCGCTGGAAAACAGTATTAACAGCGAATTGGTAACCTCTATTCTCGAAAAGATCACCGTCTACAATACAGGGGATAAGCTTCATGTAAAGCTAAAGATACATCTCGCTGTAGGTGATGTTCTTGAACGGGAATACGACAGATCAAGCCTTTCAGTTTGTAGTAACAAACCAAGCGGTACTACTCCAACATCCGGGATCAGGAGGACCTGCTCTCGATAGGAACAATCGGGCTCATAAAGGCGGCTGGAACCTTCTCTCTCGAGAAAGGAACCCGCTTCGCGACCTATGCCTCAAGATGTATTGAAAATGAAATACTTATGAATTTTCGCAACCAGCGCAAAAGCGCGCAGGACGTTTTTATTTCCGACCCAATCGACATTGACCGGGACGGTAACTCCCTAACCCTTCAGGACACTATGAGAGACGACGACAATATCTTCGACCATATAGACCTGCGTCTCAAATCGGAGCAAATGTACGATCTGATAGAAAAACACCTCTCACCCCGCGAAAAAAAGATTCTCATAATGCGATACGGGCTTTTTTGCCAGCGCCCCCGCACCCAGCGGGAAGTGGCTAAGGAACTGGATATCAGCAGATCCTATGTATCGCGGATAGAGAAAAAGGCCGTAGACATACTACGGCGCGAATTCATCCGCGGTGGCTTAATGTGACGGTGAATACTGCCCCGCCAGGATCGACTATATTTTTATTTGTTCCGGTTGCTATATGAACGCGGTGCGATCAGGGGAGACCACCCTGCCCTTTTTTATGACCGATGCGGCAAGGTTGCCGCCGAACCGGTAGAAGATATAGTCAAGGTCGGTTGCGTCCCACACAACGATATCCGCCTGCTTGCCCGGCTCGAGGCTGCCGATTTTATCGGCCCGATTTATGGCCGCCGCGCCGTTGAGGGTAACGGCGGTCAGAACCTCGGCCGGAGTAAGCTTATACCGCAGGCAGCCCAGATTCATGGCAAACTGGATATTAGCGCCGGGGCAGGAGCCGGGGTTGAAGTCGGTGGAAATTGCGACCGCCACGCCGCTGTCGATCATTTTTCGAGCTCTCGCGTAGGGCTTATCAAGATAAAATGAGGTAGCGGGCAGCAGCGCCGCTATAACGTTTTTATCGGCGAGCGCCGCTATGCCCTCGTCGTCGGCGGCGATAAGATGCTCGGCGGAAAGACAGCCGCAGGAGGCCGCCATCTGCGCCCCGCCAATGGGGTTTATTTCGTCTGCGTGGGCCTTGAGCTTAAAGCCCAGCGACGCCGCCCGCCCAAGAATCCGAACGGCTTCCTCCGGCGAGAATACGCCCGCCTCGCAGAATATATCGCAGAATTCCGCGAGCCCTTCTTTGGCGACGGCGGGCAGCATCTTGTCGCAGACAAGCCGTATGTAGCCCTCACGGTCGGCCTTGTATTCCTCAGGCACGGCGTGGGCGCCCATAAAGGTTGCCGCAAGCTCCGCCGGCCCCTCCTCGTTGAGCCGCCTGACAACCCTGAGCTGCCGCAGCTCGGTCTCGGGGTCGAGCCCGTAGCCGCTCTTAGCCTCACAGGTTGTTACCCCGAATAAGAGCATTTCGCCAATAATCTTTTTAGCCCGGGAATACAGCTCATTATCGCTTGCGGCGCGGGTAGCTCGAACGGTGCTGAGTATTCCTCCGCCGGCTTTAAGGATATCGAGATAAGGGACGCCGTTAAGCTTTTGGGCCATCTCATGCTGGCGCCAGCCGCCAAACACAAGGTGAGTGTGGCAGTCCACAAGCCCCGGAGTAACCAGCCTGCCGCCGCAGTCTATAACCTGCCCGGCGCTTATCGAAGGGTCGGCGGGTCCCGCGTAGCGTATAATTCCGCCGTCGGCCGCGACCATGGCGCCGGGGATAAGGTCTAGCTCTCCTTGCGCGCGGCCTTTTCGCGCCGAGCTTCCGCGGGGGGTGGCCAGCAGCCCAATGTTTTTGAGTAAAAGCTCCATTTATCGCTTCCCCCAGGCGCTGTCGACCACCGAATCTATCAGTTCCCGGTCGGGGATTTGCGGCAGAGTTATATGGCCCTTGCCCTCATAGCTTTGATTATAGGCGGCGCTCGTTTCCACCGAGGCCGGGTTTCGGGCCCAGGCACGTCTTGCGACGCCGCCCATAACGTCCCACATCATGGCGCAGGCAATGGTGCGAGACGCTCTTTCCGAGCCGTCAAGCACCATGCCGAAGCCGCCGTTGATGCACTTGCCAACCCCCACCCCGCCGCCGTTGTGAAGGGCCACCAGGCTCATTCCGCGAGCGGCGTTGCCGGCGAAGCACTGGGTTGCCATATCGGCCATTACGTTGGAGCCGTCCTTTATGTTCGAGGTCTCCCGGAAGGGGCCGTCGGTTCCCGAAACGTCGTGATGGTCGCGCCCCAGCATTACGGGCCCGATCTCGCCATTTTTGACCATATCGTTAAATTTCAGGGCGATTCTCGTTCGGCCCTCGGCGTCCTGATAAAGGATCCTGGCCTGAGTTCCCACGACCATATTATTCTTTTCGGCGTCTCTTATCCAGTTGTAGTTATCCCGGTCCTGGCCTCTGCGACCGGGATCGATGCAGCTCAGGGCGGCCTCGTCTGTTTTGCGCAGATCCTCGGGCCTGCCAGAGAGGCATACCCAGCGGAAGGGGCCGTAGCCGTAGTCGAATAGCATTGGCCCCATTATATCCTCAACATAGCTCGGAAAGATAAATCCGTCCTTATCGTCTATACCATTGCGGGAAATTTCCCTTACTCCCGAATCGAAAACAGCCTTCAAAAAGGAGTTGCCGTAGTCGAAAAAATAGCTGCCCCGCTCAAAAAGCGCTTTTATAAGCTCAAAGTGTCTGCGCAGCGACTTGTTTACGGCCGCGCGAAAGGCCTCGCGGTCGTTGGCCAAAAGCTCGGTTCTTTGCTCATAGGTAAGCCCCTGCGGGCAATAGCCGCCGTCGTACGCGTTGTGGCAGGAGGTCTGGTCGGAAAGGAGCGGAACGCTTATATTGTGCCGGACAGCATACTCCAGCAGGTCGACGATGTTGCCGTGGTACGCTATGGATACGCTCTCTTTTCGCCTGAGGTAATCGGCAGCAGTCGAAAACACCTCGTCGAGATTGCAAGATACCATTGAGACCCAGCCCTGACTGAGGCGGGTTTCGATCCGGGAGCGGTCGACCTCCGCCACTATGGCTACGCCGCCAGCTATTTCCATCGCCCTGGGCTGAGCGCCGCTCATCCCCCCAAGGCCGCTGGTGACGAACAGAACGCCCCGCAGGTCCTGGTCGTCTTTGATCCCGAGTCTGAGCCTTCCCGCGTTGATCAGGGTGTTGTAGGTGCCGTGAACTATTCCCTGAGGGCCTATGTACATCCAGCCGCCCGCCGTCATCTGCCCGTAGTTGGCTACTCCCATCTCCTCGGCTATCTCCCAGTCGCGCTGGTTGTCGAACATGCCTACCATGAGAGCGTTTGTGATGATTACCCGCGGCGCCGTTGGCCGCGACGGGAAAATCCCGACCGGGTGCCCCGATTCCATAACCAGGGTCTGCTCGTTGGTGAGAGCTTCCAGATATTTTTTAACCAGCCTGTACTGCATCCAGTTTTGAAAGACGCTGCCCGTCTCGCCGTAGGTGACCAGCTCGTAGGGGTAAAGCGCCACCTCAAAATCCAGATTATTGTCGACCATCACCTGAAAGGCCCTGCCCTCAACGCAGTTGCCCTTATATTCATCGATGGGCTTGCCTTTGATTTTTCCGGCAGGGCGGTAGCGGTAGCCGTAGATTCGCCCGTAGGTAAGCAGCTCTTCGAGAAATTCGCCCGCCAAATCCTCGTGGTACTCTTCGGGAATGTAGCGCAGCGCGTTCATCAGCGCGATTTTAGTCTGCTCTTTGGTCAGCAGAAAGTCTCTTTTGGGCGCGCGGCGAATTCCCGGCTCAAAGGCGGGATAGGCGGGCAGGGGATCGTCGAGCTTAACGGTCATGGCGCTCATGGTTTCGGAATTGGTCATAATACTACACCTCTTATGTATTTATCCCAGGAGATGATTTTCGAGAGCCTGGCGGCCATAGTCAAAGCCCTCTAGCTTGAGGTAATATGAAGCGCAGTCTATAAGCGCTTTTGAAGGGGTGAGGCCTATAATCTCGCTGCCGGTTATAGAAACCCCCCAGCGCTTCGCCTCAAAGCGTATCGCCTCAAAGACCCTGTAAAGGGGGGTGGTCTCATAATCGGTCATGTTAATAGAAACCTGAGCAACGTTTCTTTCCGCTAGCATGACTCCGATCGCCTTGCAGCAGCGGTAGCCTCCGGAGGAGGCGCGTATGGCCTTGGCGATGGCGTTCGCTATATTTATGTCCGACGTGTCAAGGTTAACGTTAAAGGCCACCAGCGGCTTTCTTGCGCCCACGGCCGTAACTCCCGCGGTGGGGTGAATCGCGCGCTCGCCAAAATCGGGGGCCCACTGCGGCAAAAGAAGCTTTTCGGGCATCCCCTCGAACTGGCCCTTTCTTATAGCCGCGAGATTTCTGCGTTCCTCCGCCTGAGCCGATTCCTCATACAAAAAGCAGGGAATTTTAAGCTCGGCCGCGATTTTTTGCGCCACCTGCCGCGAGATTTCCACGCACTCTTCTATCGACGCGCCCCCGAGCGGGACAAAGGGAATGACGTCGGTCGCGCCCATACGGGGGTGCTCGCCCGCGTGGTGGTTCATATCGATTTTCTCACTGGCAAGCTTACAAAGCCTGAAAGCCGCTTCGGATATCCCCTCCGGCCCGCCGACCAGGGTAAATACGCTGCGGTTGTGGCTTTCGTCGGCGCAGTAGTCGAGCAGCGTTACGCCGGGAATCTTCTCAGCCTCGCCGGCAAGGCGGCGGAGGGTGTCGGCGCTTCTGCCCTCGCTAAAGTTTGGAATGCATTCAATAAGCTTTTTCATCATGCGCTCTCCCTTCACCTCTCGCGTCACATAGTCGGCTGACTGTAAAGGGAGCTAAGCACACCTTGGCAGAGGCTGTCCGCAAGGGTAGCGGCTTTTAGCATAAGCGCCTCGCCTTCGGCTCTGTGCTTTTCGGCAAAGTCCTGGTCCCTGATCCCGCCAAGGTTTATCAGCACGTTGAGCCACGCGCCCTGAGAAGCCGCTTTAAGAGAGATTGCCCCTACCCCAAAGTCGCTTGCGGCGCTTTCGTTTGTTTTTCCGGCCGCCTCCTCCATAAGCTCCAGAGCTTCAAGGCTCAGCCGCATCATCTCAAGGGGAGTCAGGGTGCAGGCCTTAAGCGCCTTTTGCATGGCGTCGCGTCTGGCGGCCTTTTCGCCGTCGGTTGTTTTCGGCATGGAAAACACTTCGCTTACCGCGTCAAACGCTTTCGTGTCCCTGTCCATAACGTCTATAAAAGCAATGCGCAGGGCTTCGGCCCGTTCGGCGATATCCTTCATGAGCGGCTCGTGCTCCCTGTACTTTTCCCTGCCTCCCGTCAGCAACGCGACCATTCGCACAAGCGACGCGCCAAGCGCCCCGTGCAGGGCGGCCGTGCTGCCCCCTCCCGGGGCCGGAGCCTCCGAGGCCAGTATTTTTGTAAATTCGTTTACCGTAATATCAGCCAGCTTCATCCTTTTTCCTCCTTAATGTCTTCCTCGCGGTGTCTTTTTCGCAGCCTGTACGGGGGATGGCTATGCTACCATATTACTATAAGACCCGCGCTACGTCAATTAAGGTATGTTTCGGCAAGCCAAAAAGCTACTGATACTAATCCGTAAATAAAATGCTTTTATAATATTACTCTATTGCTTCCCCCGCCAGAGGCGGAGAAAAAATAGAAAAATTATTTTTAAGCTGATCAACTATATTATCAGTTCAGATAATATCAACCGTCGCCGAGCCGGCGGCCGGGGTCAGGCGGCCGTCGGG
>JAITVF010000142.1 GCA_031285945.1 Oscillospiraceae bacterium | reverse complement strand
CCGCAGCTCCGCGTCAAAAATCCTTGCCTTGCGTCAGCAAAGCTGCGTATTTTTTCCTTGATCTGCGAAAAAATCTCGCGCAAATCCGGCTACTTCGCTCTATGAGAACACCTTCTTAGGGCCAACGGCTATCGGTTCATCTTAAGCGCCTCGCCCATTAACCTGCCGAAGGCGTTGGAGAAGGTCATCTCTTCGATTTCTATAGAGGCGCGCAGGGAATAGGAGCCGAGAACCTCGCCGTTGACTACTACCTCCACCTCGCCCAGAACCTGCCCCCGGCTTACGGGAGCCTCTACGTTTTCGGCCATGGTGATCCGCTGCTCTAGCGAGTCCTCGAATTCCCGCTCCACAAGAAAGCTTCCCGGGGCGTCGTAAACGGGCAGCACGCCGTCGGCCACGCCGTGAAGAACCTTTACCGGCAGAAGCTGATCGGCCACCGGCGGCGGAGTAACCGAAACAAAGTTGGCGAACCCGTAGTCAAGCAGACCCCTTGCCGAAGAAAATCGGGTATTCGAGTCGGGCGCGCCCAGCACTACGGCCACCAGCGAAAGGTTTTCCCTTGTGGCGGTGGCGGCAAGGCAGCTCCCGGCAAGGCTGGTGGTGCCGGTTTTAAGGCCGGTGGCGCCATTGTAAAACCTGACCAGCTTATTTGTGTTTACAAGCTCGGTCTCGCCGCCCCGCAAGCTATCCATCCATATGGTTGAGTATTCCGTAATCAGCGGGTGTGATACAAGCTCACGGGCGACGGTGGCTACGTCCCGGGCGGTGGTAAGGTGCCCCTCCTCGTCGAGCCCCGTGCAGTTTTTATACTGGGTATCCGCCATTCCCAGCTCCTTTGCCCGCTTGTTCATCATCTCTATAAACACGGCCTCTGCGCCGGCCACATGCTCGGCCAGGGCTACAGACGCGTCGTTGGCGCTCGCTATGGCCACCGCCCTCAGCAGCTCGTCGACCGTCATGGTTTCGCCGACCTCAAGCCAGATCTGCGAGCCCCCCATCGAGGCCGCCAGCTCCGAGGCCGTAACCTGATCGTTAAGGGATATCCTTCCGCCTTCAATAGCCTCCATGACCAGCAGCAGGGTCATGACCTTGGTTATGGAGGCGGCCGAAAGACGCTCGTCGGCGCTTTGCTCAAAGAGCACCCTTCCGCTTTGGCGGTCGGTGAGTATCGCCGCCTTTACCGGGATTGAGTCGTCCATAATTGAGATGACGGGAATAGGCTCGAAATCCTCATCAAGCCTGAGCTCGACCCCTTCCTCGTCGGCAAAGGCCGCCGCGGGGCAAAGGAGAAGGCAGAGCGCGAGCAGCGCCGCAGTTATTCTTTTTTTCATGCTTACACCTCGTTTTTCACCGTAGTAATGCCGAATATCCTCTGCGCGGCAGCGCCGAGGGCGCGTCTGTTTACAATATATGCGGCTGTCCGACAGATAATGATTATTTGAGGGAGATGATTCGCTTGAATCCGGTACTTATGTATCTTATCATCGCAGGAATACTCGGCTGCTTTCTTGCCATGTTTGTGGTGGCCGCCAGAGGAAGCGGCCCCAGCCTTAAAAAGCTGCCCCCGCTCGACCCGGCCTTACTCTTTGATAAAAAAGAGGCGGCTCTTTGGGGCGACCTTAAAAATATAGCCGAAAAGCTAAAGCTTGGGCTGGCGGCCAAGCCGCCCCTGGGCTGTGTAGTTCAGGCAAAGGAGCAAAACCTCCGCGCCTCCTGGAGGCAGGCCCTTATGGCGGAGTATGTGGATTTTGTTCTTTGCGACTTAAAGACCGCAAAGCCGGTTCTTGCGGTGCTTCAGTCGGGAGAGGGCCGGGGCGAAAGCCGCGGCCAGGTGGTTGCCCGCGCCCTCGAGGCCGCCGCCATTCCCGTTCTTTACATCGGAAACTACAACGCGGCGGGGCTCGAAAAGGCCGTAAGGGAAAAGGCCGGCGATCTGGGCGGGGCAAAGCAGGGCAGGCGCAGACGCCCGGCACAGGCCGACGAGGCCGCGGGGGCGGAGCCTGCCGAGGGCTCTGGCACCGAGGCCAGCTGAGCGCAGCCGTATAGCAGGTTGGAAAATAGCAATTAGAAATAAGCTGAAAATTTTGCCCCTGAGACTACGCTAAATTTTCCCGTATTAAGGGGGATTTGCTTTGACCTTTGAGCAGTCTGTTAATTTTATACACGGCATTGCCCGCTTCGGCTCCAAGCCGGGGTTGAGAAGAATACGAAGGCTTCTTGAGCTTTTGGGGAACCCGCAAAGGGAGCTTGCCTTTATACATGTTGCGGGAACCAACGGCAAGGGCTCCACCTGTGCAATGCTCGAGGCGGCCCTGCGAGAGGGCGGCTATAAGACGGGGCTTTACATATCGCCCTATGTGACCGATTTTCGCGAGCGGATACAGCTTTCGGGCAGTATGATATCCCAGGAGGATTTCGCGGAATGCGCCTCTAAGATAAAGCCCCTATGGGACGAGCTCGACTCGGCCGGCGACCCGCCCTCGGAGTTCGAGACGCTTCTCGGCGTAGCGTTTGAGTATTACAGAACAAAAAAGCCCGACGTAATGGTACTAGGGGTGGGGAGGGGGGGGCGGTGGGACGCGACAAACGTCATAGATACCCCGGCCGTCTCGGTGATAACAAGCTTAAGCCTGGACCACACCGAATACCTGGGCGAAACAATAGGGGAGATTGCCTTTGAGAAGTGCGGCATTATAAAACCGGGCGGCATAACCGTTGTAAGCCCCGGCCAGGACCCCGAGGCCCTGGCGGTAATACGGGGGCGCTGCGAGGAAGAGGGCAGTCTTTTGCGGGTATGCGGTGAGGCCGAGGTTCTCTCGATGGATTTTTGGGGAACCAGGATGAGCTACGGCGGGCTTTCTGTGCTGCTTCCGCTCAGGGGTATGCATCAGGTAAGAAACGCCTCCGCCGTTCTCGAAGCCCTGTCGGCGGTTTCGGGCCGGTTCCCCCTTTCCGCAAAGGCCATAGCGGACGGGATTGCCGGCGTAAAATTCCCCGCGCGGCTCGAGGTTATATCCAAAGAGCCCCTTATAATCCTGGACGGCGCCCATAATCCCGACGGCGCAAGAGTCCTGGGTGAGGCGCTTGAGCTTATAAGCGGCAAAAAAATTCACGCCGTTATGGGTATGCTCGGCTATAAGGACGTGTCCCGCGCACTGGCTGAGATACTGCCCCGCTGCCACAGCCTTGTGGCCGTGCCCGTTAAAAGCAACCCAAACGGGATGGCGCCTGAGGAGCTGGCGAGGCTGGGGAAAGCGTTTATAGCGGACGCCTCCTCAGCCCCTTCCGCAGAGGAGGGGGTGCGCCTTGCTCTTTCCCGCTGCGAGCCGGGGGACGCGGTGCTTGTCTGCGGCTCACTTTACCTCGCGGGGGAGATAAGGCCGTGGCTTTTGGGTCACAGCTATAGCTCTAATCGACTATAAAAAAGCGCAATAAAAAAGCATACCCGCAGTCTAATACTACTCCGCGATTAAAAT
>JAITVF010000149.1 GCA_031285945.1 Oscillospiraceae bacterium | reverse complement strand
ATCTGAAACCTGTATCGCGTAGCTGCAATGAAAATGGTCGTTTAACGACACCAGTTTATTGTCTACGGCGGTGGCCGCCGTTACAATCTTGAACACACTCCCCGGCTCGTAAGGGTCGGATATGGCCTTGTTGCGCCACTGGTCGTATAAAAGCTTTTGCTTTTGGTCGGCGTAGCCGGCGCCTTCGGGGTTTAGCCCCTCAAGTATGGCTATCGATTTCGGGTCGGTCAGGGTAAAGGGATCGTTGGGGTCAAAATCGGGCTTGGTGGACATAGCGAGTATTTCGCCCGTTTTTACGTTGAGTACTATCCCGGCCGCCCTGTTGCCTATGTTGTGCTCTATTACGGCGGTCTCCAGGTTGCGCTCCAGGTAATGCTGTATGGTTTCGTCGATGGTCAGCACCAGGCTGTTGCCGTCCTGCGCCGCGAAAAGCTGGGAGTACTTGAACGACATGTCTCCGCCCTTTGCGTCCTTGGTGGAGACCACCATACCCGAGGTACCCGCCAGCGTCTTGTTGTAATAGGCCTCAAGGCCGTAGGCCCCGTCTCCGTCGTAGTTGGTAAAGCCCAGGACCGTAGAGGCAAGGCTGCCGTAGCGGTAAAAGCGCTTTGTGTCCTGCTCAAGAAAGATTCCGGTTATCTCGTTTTTAGTGTAATAGTCAAGTACCTTGTCGGCCTCGGCTCTGTCCACCCGGCGCTTTATCACCCAGTAAAAATTTTCTCTTCTCGCGGCCGCGTCCAGGACCGCCTGCTTTTCGATCTCAAGAATCCCGGCGAGATCTTCAGCCACCCTGTCCAACGTTTCCGCCTCAAGCTCCGCCGGGGAGACGCAGATATTCCAGACTGTCGCGCTCTCGGCCAGGGACGCCCCGTTGCGGTCGTAGATGACGCCCCGTTTGGCCCCCAGCGTGTTGGCCCTGGTCTGCTGCTCCATAGCCATCTGCTGGAGCTCCTCGCCCCTTACTATTTGCAGCATAAACAGCTGCACCACGATTACGCCGAAGCCCAGCAGCATAAAGCCCAGCAGAACCAGCCGCATACGGTTTTTCATTTTGGCGGGAGAGGTTTGTGTCATTGGCCGCTTCTCCTTTATAAGACTCTTTTATCGGAATCGGTACCAACGCTATTATAGCAGTAGTATAATACTATAATGGATACCAAAAGCAATTTTATGAAACGCGGGCGTTTCATAAAATTGCCTGACAAAAAGCCCTGCCGGTATCCTTTTTTAGACCGACCCTTTCACACACTATCAGCATATTTTATTACTCGCCGGGATATTCCTTAAGCTTATCGATAATCGACTCCAAAAAGCCTGTTTCTTCACTCGGCTCTTCATCTTGCGCGCCTACTACGATCTGATCCTGCTCGTAAAGATATACATACCGGGTGCGGAACTGGTCGAGCTTTGTCATTCCCAGCTCCTCCTCGGCCTGCTGGGCGACCGCCCGCAGCGAAACGGTCGATTCCAGAAGGCTCGCGAAGCGGGTGGATTCGCTCTCCATTATGGCGAGCTCCGACTCGAGCCGGCTTATCTCCCCCGTTACTTCGTTGAGACAGACCTGATTGTATACGATGAGGCCGAGCACGCTCAGCACCAGCATAAAAAGAGCCGCCGTCCGCGGCGTAAAGGCCGCCGCAAGGCCCCGGCTCTTATTGCGCACCACCCTAAGCTCCTGATTCCAGGAAGCTTTTTCCTCCGCCTTCGGGGCGTAAATTGAAAGGTCATAGGCAAGATTTGAGTTTGCCACCGCATTTCCTCCTCCCGATCATCCGGGGTGTTCTTGGGTGTATTTAACGTATTCGCTCTATCGCTCTGAGCCGGGCGCTTTTGCTTCTGGGATTGCTTTCGAGCTCCCCTGGCGACGCGACCGCCGGCTTTTTGAGTATAAGCCTTCCGCGCGGCTTTTTGCCGCAGACGCATACCGGAAAATCGGGCGGGCAGGTGCACCCCGCCGTGTATTTCGCAAAACCCCGCTTGACCATACGGTCCTCTAATGACTGAAAGGTTATTATTGCGAATCTTCCGCCCGGCTTGAGCAAGTCAAAGGCCTTCTCAAGGCAAATTCCAAGATTTTCCAGCTCTCTGTTCACGCAGACACGCACCGCCTGAAAAACGCGCTTGGCTGGGTGCCCGCCCTCCCGGCGGGCCGCGGCGGGGATGGCGGCGCGTATTATATCCACAAGCTCGCGGGTGGTCGAAAGGGGTTTTGCTTTTCTCGCTTCCACAATGCCCCTCGCAATTCGGGCGGCAAAGCGCTCCTCGCCGTAGCGGCGGAAGATATCGGTCAATTCATCAGCCGAGGCTCCGTTTAAAAGCTCCGCCGCGCCGGGGCCCGAAAGGCTCATCCGCATATCCAGAGGCGCGTCGTCCCGGTAGGAAAAACCCCGCTCCGGCGTATCGAGCTGGTGGGAGGATACTCCGAGATCGAGCAGTATGCCGTCCACGGCGTCGATCCCCATCTCACCGAGAACCCGGGGAATCTCGGCGAAATCAGCCTCGATTACCCGCGCGCAGGGGTAAACCGCGAGCCGCTCCGAGACCGCCGCCACCGCCTGCGGGTCCTTGTCAAGGCAGATGAGCCTGCCGCCCTGCAGCCGTTTTGCTATCTCCAGCGAGTGACCGCCGCCCCCCGCCGTGCCGTCTAGGTAGATACCGCCCGGCTTAACGTCAAGAACGTCCAGGCAGGCTTCCAAAAGAACCGGCACATGGTGAAAATTCATATTTTCCATCCCCGTCAAAAGCCCAGCTCGTCCATCGCGGTTATCATCGTGTCAGAGGTCAGGGAGCCGCAGTTTTCTTCCCAGCGGGCCTGATCCCAGATTTCGGCGCGGGACGAGGCGCCTATTACGACTACCTCCCGCTCCAGCCCCGCGTGACTGCGCAGATGCCCCGGTATGAGTATCCGCCCCTGCTTGTCCGGCTCGACCTCGCAGGCGCTGGCGAACAAGAACCGCTGAATCCCGCGCGATTTGGACATTGGCATCGCCCGGATTCGCTCGTCGAGAATCTTCCATTCCGAAAGGGAATAAACAAAGAGGCAGTTATCGAGACCGCGGGTCACAATAAAGCGGTCCCCAAGGTCTTCGCGGAGCTTAACAGGGAAGTTAACTCTGCCTTTAATGTCGACACTGTGCCGGTATTCGCCAATCAGCATTTTCCCTCTCCTCCTTCGCGAATTTAGGGATATAAGACCACTTTAACCCACCTTTGCCCACTTTCTCTAAGTATAGCGTTATTATCGCAGAAAATCAAGCCTTAATATCGGTAACAAAATAGCTGTGAACACAAAAAACCGGCCGCATAATCGGCCGGTTCCTGGCTACTGTCCAGATGTTGTGGGAAGAACATACAGTCTCGCTACTTCTTGTGCTCGTCGATCCAGGAAGCTATTTTTCTCGTGAAAATCAACAGAATGTATATAATCGCCATAACCAATACAAACAGACCCAAGGGGCGAAGAGCCTCCCAGACCCCTATCCCGCCGGGGGAAGAGCCGTCGCCCCTTCCCGAGGTCTCAGCGTAAACGGCAACAGGCATGAGCAGCATAGCAACGCCTGCAAAAAATATCGAAATCACGCGGTTCATATTGAGGTCTCCTCCCTTATCACGCGGTCACATGCTTTGCCTGCGTAAAAACCTGGGCCTGAACCGGTAAATATATAAACTGTAGTAGCGCACGAGAGCTCGGTCGTAAACGAGGAAGAATATATTGGCGATCAAAAGAAGGGCCGGCATGGTATACCCGCCTAAATCCCCAAAGCCCCCGAGTATCTCGGCGACTCCCAGAATATGGGCGGTAAAGAGAAACCCACCCACAACCGTCACGTTAAAGACGGCGAGCTTTACCATAAGCCGCAAGGCCCCGGGGCGAAGCCGCTCAAGGCTGCGGCGCAGTATTGGGTAGTGCCCGAAAAAGACGATAAACAGCATGGCGGCCTCCTTATCCGCCACCACAAAGGCCGAAAGAAAGGCCACGCTCGCATATACCGTAACCGCAGTGCCGCCCCCCAGCTCCACCACTATGGGAATGAGAAAGGCTCCCGCCAGCATGGGCAGGGCGTAGGTCGCGAAGGGCACTATGCCGGTAAAAAACATCAGGGTGACGCAAAGGGCGGAAAACATTCCGCCCATGGCAACCTGCGTACTCTTTTTCTTCATGGGCACCCCCGTTTAGCAGCAGCGTATAAAGTCGCCGCCCATGCATCCGCAGCAGCAGTCGGCGCACCACATGGCGGCGCATATGTCGCAGACGCCGCAATCGTTCCGGCCGTAATGTCCGCCGCCGTTAACGCTGCCGGGCCTCCCGTTCTTGCGCTGCCAGCCCAGCTGATTGAGGGCGGCGCGATACTCACTGTTGCCGGGGTTCATCTCGCAGGCGCGGCTAAAGTTTTCGTATGCCTGCTCCATCCAGCCTCGGGTATACTGAACGCTACCCTTGAGGAAATACCACTCGGCGTCCCGCATATGCTGCTGCACACCGTCCAAAAGCTCCTCTGCCTCGGTGACCCGTCCCTCGTTTATCATTCGGCGTATATCCCAGAACTGCGAGCCGCCCTGGCCCGCGGGCTGGCGGTCGCCGCCGTCTCTGCCGCGGCGCATATCCATAACCCGGTCGTAGGCCTCGTTTATCTCCTTCATCTTTTCGGCGGCGAGATCCGCAAGGGGGTTATCGGCGTAAGAGTCGGGGTGGTATTTGCGGGCAAGCTCGCGATACGCCGTTTTGACCTCATCGTCGCTTGCGTTTTGCGAAACGCCCAACACCCTGTAGGGATCGCTCATAACGGTTTCTCCTTTGATGAAGTGGCTTCTGAGCTATGGCGGCATCCGGCGCAGCATCCGGGGATTCGCCTGTCTCCGCCAGTTTTTTTAGCGCGGCGCAGATATATTTCGTCGGCGCCAAAGCGCAGGCCGGAGTAAAACACATTGTCGAGGATAGAGCCGAACCGGGCGGGCTCAAGCAGCGCCCAGGCCCTGCCCGCCTCCCCCGCCGTTAAATATATTGCGTCTCTTCCCCGCTCATATACAGCCTCAAGCTCGCCGCCGCCCGAGTCACGGGTAAGTCCCGCCTCCTGCGCGAAGGGGTTGTACGAGCCCTTTTTAAGGTCGCTTTGCAGATCGTCCAGTGCGTCGCACAAATAGACGTACCGCCCGAGAAGATATCCTGTCCTTTTAAGGACCCGCCTTTTATTTTCATCCCGCGAAAGCTCCCCGAAGATTGCCTCCATGGCTTTGGCGGTGGGCTCGGCGGCCTGGTCTACGCTCTTGCAGCCCGACTCTTCCAAAGAGGCCTGTCCCGCCATTGCCTCGCCTACGGCAAGGTCGCAGTACGGCTCCCTCGCCGCGGCTTTTTTCCTCGCCCCCGCCGCGAGGGGCTTTAGCGTTCCCCATCCGGCGCGGCTTAAGGGGCCGCCGTCGAGCATATTGTCCAAAACCTTGTAATATAACATAATTGAGGCCATATCGGCCCCAAACTCAAGGATTTGATCGCCCCGGCATAAGGGCAGCCTTCTTAACGGGTTCACAAAGCAACGGCCCGGGCCGAAAACCGGATCGCTTTCGGCCACCGAGTAACGGAGCATGGCGAGAAACGCGAAATCGTAGCTCAGGGTCAGGCGCGCCGCCGGCCCGAAGGACCTTCCCAGCTGCCCGCAGAGGCCGCAGTACACGGCTTTCCACGTTTCAAACTCGCGGATGCGCAGATCCGGCTTAAAGGGGCGGATATATCCAAACACCGTTTGCCCTCGCTTTCAACGGTTTCATTGTACTACAAAAAACGCCCATGTTCGTTAATAAAATGTAAATACTGTTACTCCGCTAAAAGCCCTTAGCGGAGCAGATACGCGGGGTGAAGCCTTGTCCTTGTGGGTTATTGTTATACTGGCGGCGGGCCTTTCTATGGACGCCTTCGCGGTTTCGGTAACAAATGGTATTTGTTACCGCGATAATTGCGGGGTATTTTCGATGGCTATGCGCTGCGGAGCCACTTTTGGTCTCTTTCAGGCGGTCATGCCGCTGATCGGCTATCTGGCGGGCCACGCTTTTTTGCCGGTATTGGGTAAGATCGATCATTGGATAGCCCTTTGCCTTATGTGGCTTTTAGGCGGGCGGATGCTGTGGGCCGGCATAAAAAAATCCGACGGAGAGAACCCCACCCCGGCAACCCGGCTTCTTACCGGCCGCGAGCTTATAACGCAGGCATTGGCTACCAGCGTGGACGCCCTGGCGGCGGGAGTGGGGCTGGGGGTTGTGGAGGGCGGGCTTTGGGCCGCCGCTTCCGCCATAGGGCTCGTGACCTTCTTTTCCTGCTTTTGCGGCGTCCTTATGGGCAGGTTCTTCGGCTCCAGGCTGAAGGATACGGCTCAGCTTATGGGCGGCGTGATGATTATGCTGATCGGCTTTCACATTTTTGCCGAGGATATCGGGCTCTTCTCCTTCCTCTTCGGTTTCGGGCCGGTTCGCTGGTAATTGCCAAAAAAATCTGCTAGACTATAGCCGTATCGCTATTATGCGCCCATTTTACATTCGGGGGGGAATTTTGCCTGACTATCGGCGCCGGCATTGATATGACCGAGATCGCCAGGATTAAACAGTCTATGGAGCGCCCTTGCTTCCTACTGTGTTTTTTTGGGGAAAGGGAGCGTAACCGGCTGGCCGCAAGGGGCAACCCTCCCTCCTCGGTCGCGGCGGCCTTCTGCGCCAAGGAGGCTTTTTCCAAGGCGATCGGAACCGGAATTTCCGGCTTTTCGCTCAGGGAGGTTGAGCTTTTGAGCGGGGATAACGGCAAGCCCTTCCTCGCCTTTACTGGAAGGGCTGCCGCTATTGTGAAAGAAGGCGGCTGGCGGTTTGACGTAAGCGTCACCCATACCAGGGAAATTGCGGCGGTCGCGGTGGTTGCGTACAAGGAAAACTGAAAGCATTTTTTAAATCTGCAAGGAGAGAGTCACATGCGTGTGGTAACGGCCGATCAGATGAAGCAGATGGAGCGCAACGCGTTAGGCTACGACCTTACCTTTCACCGGCTGATGGAAAACGCGGGATCGGCGGCGGCGGCCTATATCCGGCGTACCTTCAGGGTAGAGGGGCGCAACTGCATCATCTTTTGCGGAAAAGGCAACAACGGGGGCGACGGCCTGGTGGCGGCCCGCAAGCTCGCCGAAAACGGGGTTAACATACTCGTGGCCCTTACCGGCGGCAAACCCTCGGGCGAGGAAGCGTCGGCCATGTACACCCAGCTCGAGATGATGGGTGTACCGATAATAGAATGCGCCGAAAACTCGGACAGGCTTTTGCGCTGGCTCGGCCAAACCGACCTGATCGTAGAAGCCATATGCGGCACCGGCTTTAAGGGAGAGCTGCGCAAGGAGCACCGGGAAGCCTGCCGTATGATCAACGAGGCGGCGGCGGCGGTAGTCTCCTTAGATATTCCCGCCGGCCTCGAATGCGATACCGGCGCGGTCGCCAAAGGGGCGGTGAGAGCCGATTACACCCTATGCTTCGACAGCTTAAAGCCCGCCCACTTCCTTCCCTTTTCCAAGGAAATGTGCGGGACTGTTGAGGTTCTCAACATCGGCATACCGGAGGAGGCGCGAAACGGCGTCGAATACCGGTTCGGCTCACTTTCGGCAGGGGACGTCTTCGATATGATCCCCCGCCGCGCGCCCGATTCCCACAAGGGCGATTACGGCAGGCTCTTAAACATTTCGGGCAGCCTGCGCTACCGGGGGGCGGCCCTTCTCTCCACCCTGGCGGCGCTTCGCTGCGGGGTGGGTATAGTCACCCTCGCCTCCTGCGAGGCAGTTTGCGCGGCGGTGGTTTCGGCCGCTCCCGAGGCGGTTTTGCTCCCGATTGAGAACACAGACCCAATC
>JAITVF010000122.1 GCA_031285945.1 Oscillospiraceae bacterium | reverse complement strand
TTAAGCAACAAGACGGAAAAGAGCACGGCTGGCTGCCGTGCCCTAGACCGTAATTCTATTGTAGGAGGAATTGTATGAAGGCGAATACCCGGTCTGTCTTTACCCTGATGGTGGACAATGAATTTGGCGTGCTCACCCGTATAACCGCTCTCATTCGCCGCTGGGGCTGGAATATCAGGTCCCTTGCCGTGGCCGAGACCAAAACGCCCGAAATCTCCCGGCTGACCGTCTGCCTTGAGTGCAGGCATTTCTCCCTCGAGCATGTGCTCGAAAAGCTTTCTACCCTAAACTGCGTGCGGGAGGTCACACTGTACGAGGAAGAAACACAGGTATCGCGTGAATTTGCACTTTTGCGGCTTAGCTGCGGCGAATCTTTACTTGCCGGCCTTTGCGAGCGCTGCGACGCCCGGGTTTTGGAGCGGGAGGCCGACGGGTCGGTTATACTGACGGTGAGCGCCCAGCCCGACGAGCTCGACGCCCTTGTGGCGGAGCTTGCGGGAAAGGGCCTTGCAGACATAGCGCGAACCGGCGCAATCGCGCTGCGCCGCGGCAGGGAGGTATGACATAATGGATAAAACTTACAGGATTCTCATCATCAACCCCGGCTCCACCTCAACCAAGATAAGCATTTACGAAAACGAAGCGGAAAAATATGTGGAAACGTGGCGGCACAGCCGCAGCGAGCTGGACGCCGCCGGAAGCGTAACCGGCCAGAAGGGTATGCGGACTAAATGTGTGCTTGCGACTCTCGATAAATATGACGTTCCCTTAAGCTCTCTGGACGCGGTTGTGGGTCGGGGGGGGCTTGTCCGGCCCATAGAATCGGGTACATATTTTATAAACGACGATATGCTCCGCGATCTCGAGAGCGCCGCGGCGGAGGTTCACGCCTCCTGTCTGGGGGGGATTATCGCCGACGAAATCAGCAAGCAGGCGGGGATAAAGGCCTATGTAGTCGATCCCATTGTCGTAGACGAGCTCGAGCAGGTGGCAAAGCTGAGCGGCTACCCAGGCATAGAGCGGCGCAGCACCTTCCACGCTCTCAACCAGAAGGCTGTCGCGAGGCGGTGCGCCGCGGATATCGGTATGAATTACGAGGACGGACGCTTTGTGGTGGCTCACATGGGGGGGGGCATATCGGTTGGCGCTCACCGCTACGGCCGGGTAATCGACGTCAACGACGCTATTTCAGGCGAGGGCCCCTTCACCCCCGAGCGTTGCGGTCAGATCCCCTTTACCCGCATAATCGCCATGTGCTTTTCGGGCGCCTACACCGAGGACGAGATTATGAAGATCGCGGCTGGCACGGGCGGGATGTACGCCTACCTGGGTACAAACGATCTGCGCAAATGCGAGCAGCTTATACGGGAGGGGGACGAGTACGCGGCCCTTGTCCTTGAGTCGATGGCCTACCAGGTATCAAAGGAGATCGGCGCCATGACGGCGGCTCTGGAGGGCCGGGTGGACGCGATAGTGCTGACCGGGGGGCTTGCCTATTCAACCCGCTTTACCGGCTGCATAAAGCAGCGGGTCGGGCTTATCGCCCCCATAAAGATATATCCTGGCGAGGATGAAATGCAGGCCATGGCCGAAGGCCTCCTGCGTGTGCTGCGTGGCGAGGAGCGGGCTAAAGAATATTAGAGCTTGCTTTTTCAGGTTAGGGCTTGTTTGAAATCATAATTCGTATAATAACGCAGCTTTTACCCCCGCCTTATGGAAGGCGGGGGTAAAAGCTGTTGATCCGCGGTCAGTTTTTCTTTTCAACCGGGATCCATATCTCTGTTTTGCAGTCAGGCCTTGTCAGATCGGGGCTTTCGTACCACACGAGGGAGGGGCCATTCGTCAGCTGCCAGTCGGAGGAGGGCAGCCACTCGGCGTAAACGCGGGCCCAGTCGTCCTGCATGGCCTTTGGGAAGGGGCCGACAGAGGTAAATACCGCCCAGTCCGATTCGGCGACCTGAAGGGCGTCGTAGCCTTCGGGCGCGGGCCTTGTAGTAGCTACTCCGGTGTACTGATCCAGCTCCATCCCTTCCTTCGGCCGCTCCGCGAAGCCGTCGTCGTAATTCGCGGAAACGCTTAGCATACCCTTGGGGTCTGTGTCGCACAGCCCCTTGAGCTGCGCGATTATCTCGGGGGTAAGCCTTGCGGTCAGGCTCTCCATTTGCGGGTTAACGCCCTCAAACTGTAGCGTGACGCGCTTTTTAAACCCCACGATTTTAAATGTGCCTTTGTGAACGATTCGATATTCCATTGTGCTTCCTCCCTTTATTGTAAGCTGAAAAGTCATCGGCGGAAAGGCCTTCAGGGCCGCGCCCTGAAGCTTTGCCTGCGAGGGTGTAATGCCGTGCATCGACGCAAACGCTTTCGCGAAAGAGTCGGGCGAGTCATATCCGCACATCAGGGCGCAGTCTACGACCTTGTTCCCCTGTTGGAGCAGCGTGGCGGCCAGCACCAGTCTGCGGCGGCGGATATATTCCCCCAGCGGCATTCCCGCCAGCCAGGAAAACATTCTGCGAAAATGATATTCCGAGCAGCCGGCGATCTGCGCCATCCGCCCAAAGCTTATTTCCCCCGTCATGTTTTCTTCCAGATAAAGCATCGCCTCGTTCATTTGCGCCAAAGGGTTCACGGTATTCACCTCCCATTCACAGCTTACCTTAAAATAGAAAGCCCTGCCCGACATTTTTGTTGCGGCTTTTATCGGCTGCATAATAGTTATAGTCGATAGCGACTATATTTACGATATGCCGCGCGGATAATAGCGCCACACGCCGCCATCCAGCTCGCGCCCCGCCTTGCCCTGCTGCCACAGATATTCAAGATGAGACGCGGCCTCCGCCGTGGCGAACCAGCGCTGGGATACGGGGAATTCCGCCCAGCTGGCGGCCCGTATCTGCCATTTCATAAAGGAGGCAAGCTCGTAGCAGCTGCCCCCCGCGTGTCTTACAAGCACCGCGGAGACGTCGTCCAGCCGCTTGTAGTGATGCTCCAGCAGCTGCTCTGCCCTCTCGCCCAGATTGCCGCAGGGCTGCCGGTGAGCGGCGTAAGCGTACTTAACCCGCAGCGTCCGCATTTTTTGCAGGGTAGAAAGATATGACGCCAAAGCGCCGGGGCGGTCGGGCCAGATCGATATGACCGGCGTAATGTCGTACAGGATGCTGTCGCCGCAAAAGAGGGTTTCGCGCTCGGCGTCGTATAGGCAGATATGCCCCGGCGTATGGCCGGGGGTGTGCACGGCCTGAAGCGCGTAGTCTCCAACCTCCAGAATATCCCCGCCGAGCAGTGGCAAAATTTCTGTTTTATGCTCGGGCACAGCGGTCACGGCCGGGTTTGCGCTCATATTCTCGCGCAGCTCCGCAGGGCTGAACCCCAGTGAAAGGCCTGCCGCCTGGCTCCAAAGCCCGCCGGTCGGGGCAAGCCGGTGGAGCGCAAGGTCCTTTTCGCCCATGAATACCCGGGTTCCCGGCCGCGAGACGCGGTCGTAGAGGCCGCAGTGGTCTGAGTGAAAATGGGTGAGCATAAGGTCGGTCCGCGCCATGTCGGCGCCCAGCTCGCGCAGGCCGGTAGTCAGCGCGTCATAGCAGGCGTCCAGGTTAAAGCCCGTGTCTATCAGCAGGTCGCGCTCTTTTCCCCTGATATAATAGCTGTTGAGATCCCGCAGCGGGTTGTTGGGCAGCGGCACCTTGATTACATAAATATCCTGTCGCAGTTGGGTAGGCATAACGCTACGCTCCGTCTCATAAGTATAGTCGCCTTAAAAGCGTATCACAAACCGCCGCCTCCGGTCAAGCCCGCGTTATTACTCCGCCTTTACTATACAAGTCTCAAATAAAAACGCCGCCCGTTATCGCGGGCGGCGCGTTGCGAAAATGATATTACTCATCGGCTGAAGGATTTTTTTCTCCGCGGGAGCGGTACCAGAAAAAGGACATTGCCGCAGGCACCAGCGCCGCAAGAAACGCTACCGCCATGGTCACGGCAAAGAGCGCCCCGCCTTCGAGCAAGGCGGCGCAGATTACAAGAAGTATGCCGCCAAAAAAGAAGAGCTGCCCGCCAAGGCGCTGGGTTTTGTTCCATACCTCGGTGTCGGAGAGGGCCCAGGGCGTGCGGACGCCCACAAAGAAGTTGCTTTTAACCTTGGGCATCATGTTGCCCAAAAAGGCAAAGACCAGCCCGCAGCCCCCCGCGACGAGAGAGCTCACCGAAAGCCTGCCGGGATTAAGGCTTTCCGAGATGACCATGCAGTTAAGCCCCAGCAAAAAGAGCATCATCACAAGGTAAAAGCCTTCGTAAAAGCCGCGAAACTTTTTATAGTTGCGCCTTCGCGGGTCGATTGCCGGCAACACCGATTTGGTCAGGGCCATGACCGGCGAGAGCCCCGCGATTATAAAAAGGGTGCTTTTGGGTCCGTAAGCCTCAACGCTGCCGCTTATTCCCCAGTTGGTGGGGATCTGCTCCGGCAAACGGCCGTAAAAGAAAAGGGTAAGAATAAGGGGCGTAAAGGCAAGGATCCATGTTATGGCTTTGGTTTTACCTAGATTTTTCATCAGGATCAGCTCCTTTAAAATTGAGCGCCCAGCCCATAAGTTCGTCGATCATGGACATGTTGAGCTCGTAATAGATATATTTTCCCTTCTTTTCGTCGCTGATAAGCCCCGCCGCCTTTAATACGGACAGGTGGTGCGAAATGGTGGCGCCCGTCATCGAAAAGCGTTCGCCGATCTCTCCCGCCGTCATAGAGCCGCGTTTTAAAAGATTTGCGATCTCCCGGCGGGTAGGGTCGGACAGCGCCTTAAAGGTATTCTGAATACCCAATGATTCACCTCCAAATACATTTAGATAAACTTCTAAATGTATTGTAGCATGGCGGCTAAGTAATGTCAAGAATATTTGTATAAAAAAAGCTCCGCCCTGAAATGCAAGGCGGAGCTTTTCTGCGGGTGGCGAGCTGTTAGCCCTCCGCGCCATTCATCAGGGAAACGCCCGATTTCTTATCAAACAAATGCGCCTTGCTCATATCCAGCGCCAGCTTGATAACATCGCCCATGCGGGATGTGGTTTGGGGCTTGACGCGGGCCGTGAGCTTGCTGCCGCAGAAATCCAGGGTGAGGTAAACCTCGCTGCCCATAGGCTCGGAAACCTCCACCGTGGCTTCAATCACAGCGCCGGTGTTGACCTCGGGGTCGCTTAAATCGTCATAAAGATTTTCGGGGCGAATGCCCAGCAGAATCTCGCTGCCAACCGCGCCCTCCAGCTTGGCCGATAAGCGGTCGGGCGGGAGACGCAGCTGGGTGTTCTCCATCTTAATCACAAAGCCTTCGCCGCCCTTTTCCAACACGCCGCCTATAAAATTCATCTGCGGGGTACCGATAAATCCCGCCACGAAAACATTGCAGGGGTAATCATACAGGTTCTGGGGCGTGTCGACCTGCCGGATGAAACCGTCTTCCATCACAATTATACGGTCGCCCATCGTCATGGCCTCAGTCTGGTCGTGGGTGACATATACAAAGGTGGTTTCCAACTGCTTGTGCAGCTTGATGAGAACGGTGCGCATCGAAGCGCGCAGCTTTGCGTCTAAGTTGGAAAGCGGCTCGTCCAGCAAAAAGACGGCGGGGTTGCGCACCATGGCGCGGCCAAGCGCCACCCGCTGCCGCTGCCCGCCCGAAAGGGCCTTCGGCTTGCGGGTAAGCAGATGCTCTATCTCCAGCACCTGCGCGGCCTCGTTTACGCGGCGCTTGATTTCGTCCTTGGGCGTTTTGCGCAGTTCAAGGCCAAAGGCCATATTCTTGTACACCGTCATGTGTGGGTAAAGCGCGTAGTTCTGGAACACCAT
>JAITVF010000051.1 GCA_031285945.1 Oscillospiraceae bacterium | reverse complement strand
CTACCGTTATGAGCTCCCCCTCGGGGTCGTGGATCTCCTCCGGCACAAAGGCCACGGGGTCGCCGTCGGGGCGCAAAGCCTCGAGCTCCTCCCCCGCGAAAAACCGGTTGCGCCCGGTTACGATAAGGAATTCGCCCTCCCGGCCCTCCACCGTGGCAACCAAGTCATAAGACCGGCTGTAGCCGCCTCTAATCCTGTCCTGGTCCGGGGGCTCGCCGGGGAGGTAAAAGCCCGTTGAATAGGGCCGATGGCTGATTTTATCCACCTCCGCGAGAACCTGGGCCGGAAGGCGATAAGCATCAGGGGAAGCCTTTAGAATATCCAGCGCGCGGCGATAGGCCCAGGTGACGGACGCCACATAGTAGGCCGACTTTGCCCGGCCCTCAAGCTTAAGGCTGCCCACCCCGGCGTCCTTAAGCAGATCTAGATGCTCGATCATACAAAGATCGTTCGCGTTAAATGTGTAGGTGTAGCCGTCCTCCTCAAAAACCGGATAGTATTGCCCCGGGCGTTCCTGCTCCATAAGGGCATAACGCCAGCGGCAGGGCTGGGCGCAGGCGCCCCGGTTGGCGTCCCTGCCCGCCATATAGTTGGAAAGCACGCACCTGCCCGAGACCGAAACGCACATGGCCCCGTGAGCAAAGGCCTCAAGCATAAGGGGGGCGGGGGTTTTGGCTCGTATTTCGGCTATCTCGGGCAGGGTTAGCTCTCTCGCCAGAACTACCCGCTCGGCCCCCATGTTGTAAAGCTCGGTCGCCGTAAGGTGATTGACCACCCCCAGCTGGGTGGATACGTGAACCGGAAGATCGGGGCAAAGCCTTTTCGCGAGGGCAAACACCCCTATATCGGCTATTATAAGGGCGTCGGCGCCGGAGTCGCCCGCGCCGCGTATAAAATCGGGAAGCGCCCGGGTTTCATCCTCGCGGGGCAGGGTATTGCAGGTGAGGTAGAGCTTTACACCCGCGGCGTGGCAGCGATTTACCGCCCCGGCGAGCTCGTCCTCCTGAAAGTTGGCGGCCCCGGCCCGCATTCCGAAGCTCTTTGCCCCCAGGTAAACGGCGTCCGCGCCATATCTTATAGCCGCCGAGAGGGACTCCTCGTCCCCCGCCGGCGAAAGAAGCTCAGGTATCATAAATCCTCCGCTCATTGCGTTCCTGTCCCGTGATATTCGCCGATCTGTGCGGCGGTTTCTATATTGTCGTAGTGCTGCTGGGCCGTAGCGGCGTAGTAGAACTCCATCTCGGCGTCGGTCACAAAGAAGTAGTAGGGTATATCGGTCTGCTCGGGATAAAGGGCGGCCGTTATCGCGTTAATGCCCGGGTTACTGATGGGGCCGGCCGGCAGCCCTTCGCAGACATAGGTGTTGTACGAGTCGTACATGGCCTGGTTGGTCAGCGTCTCCCTGGGCTTTATATCCGACTCTACATAAAGAATTGTAACGTCGGACTCGAGATTTGGGAAGCTTTCGCCAGAATCGAGCCGGTTGTGGAATACAGAGCTTACAAGCCGCATGTCGTCGGGGTTTCCGGCTTCTTTTTGAATAATAGACGCGAGGGTCAGCGTTTCGTCTATGCTCATATTCATATTCTGCATCCTGGAAAGGAGATCGGGGGTGAGCTTTTCGTTCATGTTGCGCAAAAACTTTCTGGCCACGCTGTCAACGTTTTCTCCCATATAGAAATCATAGGTGTCGGGAAAGATATAACCCTCAAGCTTGTGGTAGCGCAGCGGGTTGTCGTCGATCGCGCCGTAGAACTCATAGGCAAAATCCTCGGCGTCGAGGTAGCCCATCAGCTCGTCGGCGCCGCAGATGCCTTCCTCCTCAAGCTGGGTGGCGATTTCGAGCAGGGTCATACCCTCGGTAAAGGTCAGGCGCTTTTCCTCCTTGGAGGTTCTGCCCGCCCGCAGGGCTATCATCAGCTCCTCGTAGGACATGTTGGAGTTAAAGATGTAGCTTCCGGGCTGCATTTCCTCGTCCTTTACGTCGTTGAAGCCGAAGTAAAGGCGAAATGTAAGGGGCTGGTCTACAACCCCCGCCTCCCTGAGCAGCCCCGAAACCTCCGCGACCGTAGAGCCCTCGGGCACCGTGACGGGTATATCCTCGTCCGGCTGGTTGAGGCCGAACAGGTCGCTGGCGCTTTGCAGCACGAATATTGAAAGGAATATACACGCCCCCAGCGCGGCCGCCACCATGAGCAGCGCGCTGAACCACCGGTTCTGGCTGCGGGGGCGCCTTCTGCCCGGGGGATTTCCCCCCAAGGAATCCGTTTGCTCCTGCCGCGAAGAGCGGGAGCCGTAACCCGGCTGCCGCCCCGCCGCCCCCGCGGGGTATCCGCCTGGCGGCCGGTTAACGGGCGGGCGTACGCCCGGCCTGCGTTGCGCTCCGGCGCTCTGCTGCTCCTCTAAAAGCTGTCGCCTCCTTTGGGCGGCCTCCGCCTGCCTTCGGCGTTCTCTCTGCTCGGCTTCCATGTATTCGTCGTTGTTCATGAGGTCGCCTCCAAGGTATAAGAATATCGGGGTAATATAGCCTTAAACTTTCTGTTTTTTTCGTATTTTAACCATGAGTCCGGTAGAGGCGGCCCCATTTTGCGTCTATTTTAAGAATAGCGCGATTTTACGGGGCCCGCGGCGTAGGCGGCGCCTTCACCGCCCTCCGGCAGCATTCATAGTATGTAACATCCTGCAAAGAAGGAGGGAAACGAAGAATGTTTAGGAACAATTGCTGTGGATGCAACGACGGTTGCGGTCATGACTGCGGATGCAATTGCAACTGCAACTGCGGTTGCGGCGGCGGTTGCGGCGGTTGCGGCGGCGGTTGCGGCGGCGGTTTCGGCGGCTTCGGCGGTGGTAACTGCTGCTGGATGATCGTCCTGCTGCTCATCATCGTTTGCTGCTGCGGCTGCTAAGCGCGCACATCCCACACATTTTACATTAACATGACGTTGAAAGGTCCTTCCGGGGGCCCCTAAGGGGGCCCCAGCTTTTTTTGCTATATTATTCCTTCCTCGGTAATAACCGTATCGCAGGGCAGGTCGTATATGTCGCGGGGGATTTCTCCCGTGATAAAGGCCCGGTAGCACGCCCCCACCGTGGGGCGTCCCGCGAAGGGGCCCGCCAGAAAGCGGTCGTAATATCCTCCGCCGTAGCCAAGACGATAGCCCTCACTGTCGAAAGCAAGCCCCGGCACAAAGCAGGCGGACAAGCTAAAATCAACGAGACGCTCTTCCCTTTCGGGATCCGGCTCACGCACTCCGAAGGCCCCGGTCTTAAGTCTGCCAACAGATTCGATCAGATAAAACTCTATTATTCTTGTACCCGGCACGCAGAAGGGAACAGCCACGCTTTTGCCCGCGGACATTGTTTTTTCGATAATGGCGGCGGTATCGATCTCGCCGGGCAGCGATACGTAAATGAGAAGGGTCTCGCAGTCCCGCCAGACGGGAAGTCCCAAAAAATGAGCGGATATTTTTTCGTCGAGTTTTTTGCGCTCCCCCGGGTCAATGGCGCGCCGCATGGCGGAAAAACGGGCCCTGAGTTCTTTTTTTTGCTCGTCTACAGTCATTGCAGCCCGGCCTCCACCGTTTTGCGCTTGCCTTTTCCCAAAAGAGCCTCAACGATCTCGAGGCCAAAGAGAACGGCGCAGCCCGGGCCTTTGGCGGTGATGAGCTTTTTATCCCGTACTACCCTGTCGGGGCGATAGTTTCCCTCAATCCCCTCCTCGCAGCCGGGGTAGCAGGTATAGGGTCTGCCCTTAAACAGCCCCATACGCCCCAGAATCGAGGGCGCGGCGCAGATGGCGCAGAGCAAAAGGTCCTTTTCGCAGGCATAGCGTATGGCTCCTTGAACCGTACGGGATTTTTCAAGGTTCGCGGTACCGGGGCCTCCCGGCAGAATTACCGCCGTGAGGTCCGAAGTGTCGAACTCCTCCTCAGAAATATCGCAAACTACCGAAATTCCGTGTGAGCCGGCTACCGTTCTTCCGCCAAGCCCGACTGATTTTACCGGCAGCCCGGCCCTGCGCAGCAGGTCGAGGGTGGCGACGGCCTCAATCTCCTCGAAGCCCTCGGCAAAAAAGATGTAGATCATGGCGCTCTCCTTATTTTCTCGCGGCTTTTTTCCGCGTCAGGCAGTGTCAGTCAAGCCCAAAGGCGAACCAGGGCGCTCCGCCCATGCCTCCCATTACAAGCCTGCGCTTTTCTTCATCATACCATTTTACCATGCCGAAGGGCAATATGTCACAGGGCAATTCTCCGGCGGGGAAATCCTTAGGGAAGCGCAGCTCGTATCTGCGCGCGTTATAGCGGTCATGAAGGGCGCAAACAAGAGCCGCGAGGTCTTCCTTATCGATCGCGGCCTCCCTTACCAGCAGGGTTCCCCCCTGCTCGGGGCGGCATACGCAGTAGCCCGTTTTTCCCCTGCACGTAAACCGCAGCGTCTCCCCGCCCTGGAGCCGGCACTCCCTGTCGGTGTAGTCGAGCCAAGGGGAGTCCCACGCGCCAAAGAGCGCCGAATCGCCAAAAGCCTCCCCCCTAAGGGCCTCGAGCCGGGGCAGACGCGCGGGGGCGAGAACGCCTTTGCCGGATGGCACGGGAACCAGGCTTTCCTCCACCGATATCTGTTTGCGGGAAAAAAAGCTCTCGAAGCCCTGGCGGGCGTAAAATTCAAAAAGAGAAGGGCTCGCCGGAACAAGGCAGGCCAGAGCCGCGCCAGAATCCGAAAGGACGGTGTGAAGCTCGCTCATCAGCCCGCGGGATATCCCCCTCCCCCTGTACTCGGGCAGGGTGGCCACCCCAAATACGTACGCCCCCACGAATGAGGTTCTGGGGGTCGTAAAGCGCAGGAGCTTCCAATTGACCATGCCGACGGGACGGCCCGAGTTATCGGCCCAGACAAGCATCTGGCCGGGGGTGAGAAGACGCGAAAATACAAGATCGGCGCCCTGTTCGGTATCCTCAAAGCAGGTCCGCCACATCCTCTTAAGCCTTGGCAGCATAGCTCCGGCGGCGTATGTGATCACGCGGGCACCCCCTTGCAGTTTTTGGCGCATAGCCTTTTGCCCTTAGAAGCCGAGAACTAATACTACTCCGCAATCAAAATCATTCCATCCTTGCGGTCTTTTTTCCGTCCTGTTGCGTTGTCCTCCTCAGTGGGCGTCAGCCCACAGTCGTCGTCCGCCTTGCAGGGCGAAAAAAATCCCCACAAGTCTTGAAACGATTTTAATCGCGAAGTAGTATAAAAAGCCGTGTGCATAGAGCGAAACAGGCTATCGGCTACCAGCGTAAGCGGGCGGCGTATTTCTCGGTGCGCATGGCGGGGTAGTAGCTAAGCTTTGCCTTTCGCAGCCCTTCGTCGCCCGAGTCGTCCTCGCGGTTGATGTAGAGGTAGCTCTCGCAGTGGCGCTCGGCAAACTGCTGGTTTATAACGGCGTAGGCGCCTGGCACGTCGGAGAACGCTTTCTCTATGTGGACAAGCCAGGTGTCGCGGTTGAGCCGGTCGCCCATCGAAAAGGCCACCACTCTTCCCTCCGCCCGGATGAGCCCCCCCGAAAGTCCCAGGTTGAAAAACTCGCAAAGGGCCACGTCCATGGCCCTGGATTCGTCTCGCAGGCTTTTGTCTCCCGCGGTCTCGTTGATTCTGCGCCACTCGGCGCTCATCAGTATGACCTCGGGCATGTTTTGGGGAGTTATGTCCTCGTAGCTCCAGTCGGGGTAAAGGCTCTTGAATTTGTTGATGTGGTTTCTCTTTGCGTGAAGCTTTTTGCCCGCCAGAGTTATCAGGCTTTTTGCGTCGTAAATATAATCGTCGTATTTGGGGATAGGCCAGTAATCGAATTTTCCGGGAAACAAAACGTCCAGCAGCTTGCACTGCTCGGCCAAAACTGTGTAAAACAAAAAGCCGTGGCCGCAGTCCTTAGCGTCCTCTATCATGGCCTCTATTACGGGAACGGCGTTGCCCGTTCCCGCCGGAAAAAGATATGCGGGGCGGTCGTTGCAGCTCTTTTGCACTATAAAGCCGTTTAGCTCCCGCACCCGGAAGGATAGGATATCCTTCCAGAGATATGCGAAGGTGAAGTTGTATTCTTCAGATCGAAGCCCCGATTTTTCTAAAACCGGCTGCATCCAGGCCTTATCCCGGAGTGTGATCTCGTGTAAATCCAGCATCGGTTCGCAGTCCTTTCAGCGGGAAACGACAGCCTGCGTCATTCCTGTGTCTCTTTAGTATCTTCAAAAATCTGCAATACCGCTCACTAAACATCCATGGTGAGCAGCCTTACCTGCTCGGCTATAAGGATAGCGGGAACCGGCTCGCGGCCGTCGTCGCAGACTATCCTGCGCCAGCCCAGCCTGTCGCAGGCGTAGAGCGCCGCCTCCCTGCACCGGGCAAGGTAGTTCTCGTCGCGCTCGTGAATGTCGGGGTTAAGGCCCTTTTCGCGGTTGCGCTTTTCGATAAGCCTGCGCGAAACCTCGGGGCGCATGTCCAGATACACCACGATACCGGGCCGCGGAAGCCCCAAGCGGTTATATTCGTAGTCCTCCATCCACTCCAGATATGAGTCCCACTCCTCCTTCGGCAGCCTCGACATCTGATGGGCCGCGTTAGAGGTCACATAGCGGTCGGAAATAATAGTATGCCCCGCCTCGTAGTTTTTCTTCCAGCCGGTCGCGTAGCTTATATATCGGTCCGCGGCGTAAAAGCTCGAAGCCGCGTAAACGTTGACCTCGCTTAATGATCCCGCCCCACCAGAAAGATAGAGCCGCACCAGCGCCGAGCTTTGCGAGCCGTAATCGGGAAAGCTTAAGGGCACTACCGTTTTCCCGGTCTCACGCAGATAGTTGGCAAGCATGGCGGCCTGGGTCGCCTTGCCGCTTCCGTCCAGCCCTTCCAATACCGCAAAATGTCCCATACAAACGTCTCTCCTCTTTGCTTATTACCTGTAACGCCCGCGCACTTCCTCGATTTTTCCGCAGGTCATCTTCCCCTCGGGGCAGGGGCCCTTAAGGCAGGCGGGACCCGCTCCCTCAAAGATGAGGGGCGCAGCACTCCGGCACAGCCGCAGCATCTCATCGGCGACCGCGCGTATCTCCCACTGGGCCCGCGCGCAGCAGCGCTGCTTAAAAAATCCGGTGAGACTCCTCGCGTTCATCGTAACCAGCATCTGAGTCTCGCATGAACCGGGCAAGACAAACCTTGCGTCCTCTCCGGCCTTCTTTCTCGCGGCTGATTTTTCCATTCCCTCCGTCTCGTAGCTCTTCGAGAGTATGTCCGCTATGGCGCTATAGGCCTCCCCCGCCGACTCCATGGCTTTTTCGAAGGCTTTTTGAGCCTCCGGATTGTCTTCTATGGCGCGGGGGGTTACAAATCCGAAATCGCGCTCGGACACATAGCGCTGGCTGCGCACACTAAAGGAGGCGATCCGGTGGCGGGTAATCTGAGCGAGAAGTGTTCTTGATACCCCCTCGATCGCAAATGTAAAGGACGCGTGCTCAAAGGGACTCTCGTGCCCGACGGTCTTGAGCATACGCAGAAAATCCCCCGTTTTTTCGGGGGTGAGCTCCTGTAAGAGCTTGTCCGCCGCCGACCGGCTGTAGCACAGCCTTGCCGCCGCCGCCACCAGCCGATCCGGCTCGGGGGTATGTGTGATAAGGGTCACCTTCGCCATATCCGTTATGCTCCAGTTTTTAGTTTGTAGTTTTTAGAACCTGTATTCAACCACGAGACAATAAAAAGCGGGGCGAGCGGGGCCCGCCCGCGGTTATCTGTAGCCGGGGAAAAACCGGCCGATGGGAAACGAAAGCCTGTTAAATACCGCACAGGGCTCTTCGTCCGGGTCGGTTTGGCGCGAACTGCGCAACGGGGCGGCATAGCCGTAAGACGGCACCTGGAGCGGCTCCGTACGCTCGAGAGAAAGAATGCTGAAAACGCCCACCGAGCAAAAAACCGTGTTCTGCCCCAGGGTGGGCCGCACAAGGCCGGCGTCGGCGTTGCAGAGCGGGGTTCCATAACCCGTCCCCTGAGACTCGCAGGCCGGCGCAAGGCAAGCGCTGACAAGTACGGGCTCGGTCGCCTGACAGGTGGCGTCGGGCAGGGAGGTAGAGCGAAGCCCCGCAGAGGTAAAGGTGCTCACCCCGCTGTCGCCCCCCCGCAGTAAAACCTGACTCGCGAAGTTGCAATAGCCGGTCACGGTCAGGGGAGTTCCCCCCCCTGCCGGACAACATTCGAGGGTAACGTCAAAAAGGTAGGTCGCTTCCACACGGCAGCAGCCGGGAGTGGCGGAAAATGGCGCTACGTTAAAGAGAACGTCGGAGATCCGGCAGGCGGCGCCCTTTACGGATATGCTCGAATCGACGATCGCCTGATCGGCGGCCGTAAAGAGAAGCTGAAGGTTGTCGGCGCACTCACGGCAGTAGGTGGAATCAATAATACGCGAGGCCATGATATTAGTCCGGCCTGGGGAATTACCCGCGGCAGCCTGTAGGGCGGCGGGAGATGTATTGTTAAAATAAGCCATTTGCTGGTCCTCCTTAATTAAACCGTATGCATTCTGCTCCAGTTTATGGAGAACCGGCCTGTTTGGTGCGGAAATAATCTATCTTTTCTCAAGCCTTGCGTAATTTGCCATGATTTTCTTTTTTTCCCCGCCGTAAAAGTCAATTTCCAGCAGGGTATCGCCCCCCATAGCGTTAGCCGATATTATTACCCCGCGCCCCCAGGTGTTGTGTGAAACCTCGTCCCCAGGCGAAAAGCTCTGAGCCGCGGAGGCTTTGGGACCCGTTCCGATCCCGATCCCGCCGCCCTTTCTTTCACGCGGGGGGGCAAGGGCGTCCCTCCCGTGCCGGAGCGCCCTTTGTGCGTGGGCATTTGCCGCGGCGGAGGCGCTCAGGTCGCTGCACTCGGCGTTTTCCTTGGGCAGCTCGTCCAGAAAGCGTGAGGGTATGCAGTATTCCGTCTTGCCAAAAAATGTTCTTCGGGAGGCGCTCGTTATGGTCAGCCTCTTTTTGGCCCGGGTTACCGCTACATAGCAGAGCCTTCGCTCTTCTTCTATCTCGCCCGGGTTTATCGCTATCGCGCGACCGGGAAATATCCCCTCTTCCATCCCGGCCAGGAAGACATGCTCGAACTCAAGGCCCTTGGCCGCGTGTATAGTCATGAGAACCACAGCGTCGGCGGATGGGGCGTAGCTGTCAAGGTCGGTGTAAAGGGCTATCTCCTCAAGGAATCCCGCAAGGTCTCCTCCGGGGTTTTCCTCCTGATAGCGCATCAGGGTGCTCTTGAGCTCCAGGATGTTCTCCATCCGGCCTTCCCCCTCGACGCCTTCCGCCTCGAGCATCCGGCGGTAGCCTGTCCGCTCAAGTATCTCCTCCAAAAGCCCGTCGAGTGGTATGTTCTCGCCCGCAAGCGCCGCGAGCCCCTCGATAAGGCTTACAAAGCCGGTCAGGGCAGCCTGTTTTTTTTCAAGGGCCGCAAAGCTGCCCGCATCCCGCAGAACCGAGAATAGGCTTGCGCCAAGGCCGTCGGCTATCTCCCGAGCGGAAGAAAGGGTGCTCGGGCCTATCTGGCGTTTGGGCTCGTTTATTATTCTCAAAAGCCTCAGGTTGTCGGCCGGGTTCACAAGAATAGCCAGATAGGCGGTCATGTCCTTTATTTCCTTCCGCTCATAAAAGCGGACTCCGCCTATTATACGATAGGGTATCGCGCTGCGCGCAAGCGCCTGCTCGAGCGCGCCCGACTGGGCGTTCTTCCTGTAGAGCACGCCGTGATCGGAGAATTTTCCGCCGGCCGACACGTTATCGAGTATCCGGTCGGCGATCAGCCTGCTTTCGGCCTCCTCGTCGCGCACACGAACTACCTTAAGCCTTTCGCCCTCGCCGAGAGCTGTCCAGAGCTTTTTGCCCTTGCGAGCGGTATTGTTGGCTATAATCGCGTTGGCGGCGTCAAGTATATGGCCGGTAGATCGGTAATTTTGCTCGAGCCGCACGGTTTTAGCCCTGAAGGAATCCTCGAAGCTGAGAATGTTTTCAATGGTCGCCCCCCGGAATTTATAGATGCTCTGGTCGTCGTCCCCCACCACCGCGAGGTTTTTATGCCCCCCGGCCAGAAGCCGGATAAGCTCGAACTGGGCGTGGCTCGTATCCTGATACTCGTCCACCATAACGTAGCGGTAGCGGCCCCGGTAGCGATCCCTGGCCTCAGGGAAGCCTTCGAGAAGGCGAACCGTCTGGAGGATGAGATCGTCGAAGTCCATAGCGCCCGAATCCTTAAGTGTCTTTTGGTAGAGCCCGTAGATCTTGTGCGCCTCGCGCAGGCTTTGGTCTGAGCCCTCCGGCGCATTTTCGGGGGTAACAAGCTTATCCTTAAAGCCGCTTATCATGTTCAGCACCCGGCGGGGAGGGTAAAGCTTATCGCTGAGATTCAGCTGCTTAAGGCATTGCTTAACAACCCTGAGGCTGTCGTCCGCGTCGTATATGGCAAAGCCCTTGGGATAGCCCAAGGCCTCGCATTCCCGGCGCAGTATACGCACGCAAAGGGAATGGAAGGTGCATGCCGTAAGGTCTGAGGCAGTCTCCTCGCCAAGCTTTCTTTCAAGCCTGGCCTTAAGCTCCCCCGCAGCCTTGTTGGTAAAGGTTATGCAAAGGATGTTCCACGGCCTCACCGGGCAAACCGCTACCGCCCCCGCCAGGGCGGACGTGTCCGCCTCTGCGCCTTCTATGTACCGCTCCAGCAGGGCCGTTTCCTCGGCCGCGCCCTGGGGCTTTCCCCGGTTATAAGCGTCCCCGAATAAAATCATGTTCTCCACCCGGTTGACGAGCACGGTGGTTTTGCCGCTGCCCGCCCCCGCCAAAATCAGAAGGGGGCCGTCCACATGAAAAACGGCCTCCCTCTGAACCGGATTAAGCCCGCCGAACCGGCGCTCCAGAGCCCGCTTTGTAAGGGCGCGAAAATAATTATCCTCAGTATTTTGCATTAGTATCTCCATTTTTAGTTATTGCCGGCTATAAGTATACCATACTTTGTCGGTAAAATCCACCCGGGTTTTACATACGCACGGAAATCAATTTTCAAAACGTTCAAGAAGTGATAGAATGTAAGGGATGGAAAAGAATACAAAAATCACTGAGTATTTCACAAGCGTAGAGACAACAAAAGAACACAAGGGGTATTT
>JAITVF010000045.1 GCA_031285945.1 Oscillospiraceae bacterium | reverse complement strand
GTGCTGGAAAAATACGAAGACAACGCGGGTGTGCGGGCCACAGGCATTTACGGTAACGGGCATTTAAAGCAGGCGCGTATGCTTAACGCCCTAAAAGAGCATATGGACGAAAACGGCCGGCAAATGGCCGACACGCTTATAAAGGTTATGAAGGCCCTTAATCAGGCTGACCTTGGGTTTTCGGCAGTGGTTTCGGGCCTGCTGGACGATGTGGATTGCTGCGCCAGGCAGGCGGGCATCAGCCGGCATTCGGTTGATATTTCTTTGGGGATATGGGGCAATCTGGATAAGCTGCCCGAGAAAGAGATAATGGAAATTACCACCATGTGCGGCCACGCGATGATTTCGGCCAATCTGGTAAACAAGCTTGTGCGTGATATCAGGGATGGAAAAACAACCGCCCAAAAGGCGGCCCTGGAGCTGACCGCACCCTGTGTGTGCGGTATATTCAACACCGAAAAGGCAGTGCGCCTGCTTGGCGAATTGGCCGCTAAGCTGTTGGCGGAGGAGGCGCAAACATGCTGAAGCTTAAATTTTTTGGCCTTGGCGGGCAGGGGATTGTCACGGCGGCCAAAACGCTTTCGGTAGCGGTTTCGCTCGGCGAGGACAAATTTGCCGTTACGGTGCCCGCTTATGGGCACGAGCGCCGGGGGGCGCCGGTGTATACAAGCATAATCGTGGATGATGAACCCGTTCTGCTCAACAGCTTTGTTTACGACCCCGATATTGTCCTGGTGACCGACGTCTGTATTGCCGACCGGCAGATTGATGTGGGGGCTGGTATCAAGCCGGACAGTGTTTTAGTGCTGAATACCGATTCTGCTCAGATAGCACAGCATTACCGCGATACCTTTGGATTTTGCCGGGTATATTATGTGGACGGCACCCGGATTGCGCTGCAATGCATAGGCAGGGGCATTCCCAACAGCGCCATGCTGGGCGCGCTTTGCCACACCGGCATTGTGCGCATTGAATCGGTCGAGCAAGCCGTTTTAGATACCTTTGGGGGAAAGGCGGGCGAACAAAATGCAAGAGCTGCAAAACAAGCTTGGCAAAACACTGCGTCCCTTTAACGCGCTTGGGCCCGTCGCCACAATTTTTGGCGCGGTTAATACCGGCGCGTGGCGGTATGAGCGCCCTGTGGTGGACGCGGCGCGCTGCTTACGGTGCGGCGTTTGCGGCCGTTACTGCCCGGTGGATGCCATTACCGTGCAAAAAAGCGGAGACCCTTGCGTGGATATAATGTGGGAATTTTGCAAGGGCTGCGGCATCTGCGCCAACGAATGTCCCCAAAAATGCATTATTATGGAAGAAGAGGGCAACGAGAATGGCTGAGTACATGATGCTGGACGGCAACGCGGCCGCCGTGCAGGGCATGGCGATGAGCCGCGTGAAAGTGGTTGCCGCTTACCCCATTACGCCGCAAAGCTCTATTGCAGAGCGCCTTTCTGATTTAGTGGCCTCAGGCGAGCTGCAAGCCACCTATATGCGGGTGGAATCGGAGCATTCGGCCCTTTCGGCCACGCTGGGCGCCCAGCTTGCCGGCGTGCGGGCGGGTACGGCCACCTCCTCGGTGGGGCTTGCCCTAATGCACGAAATCTGCAACGCGGCATCGGGTATGCGCGTACCCATTGTTATGCCCGTAGTCAACCGGGCGCTTGCCTCCCCCTGGAGCCTTTGGTGTGACCATCAGGATTCCATGGCCGAGCGCGATAGCGGCTGGTTGCAGCTTTATTGCCAAAACGTACAGGAGATATACGACCTTACCCTGATGGCCTACCGGCTGGCCGAGCACGAGCGGGTTCTTCTGCCGGCAATGGTTTGTTTCGACGGTTTTTTCCTTTCTCATTCCATGCAAAAGGTGGCTGTGCCCGCCCAGGCCGAGGTGGATTCCTTTGTGGGACCATATACGCCCAAAAACGTCTGGCTCGATCCCACCGACCCGGTGTTTATCAACGATCTTATCACTATGGAAGAATTCACCGAGATGAAGTACCAGATGAAGGAGGGCTTTGCGTCTGCGGCCGACGTTTTCAACGAGGTGTCCGCCGAATTTGCGGAACGCTTTGGCCGGCGGTATTGCGCTGCCGAAGGATATATGACCGAGGACGCCGAGGCGGTGATTGTCTCGCTCGGCTCCATGTCCGGAACGGTCCGGCATGTGGTGCGGGAAATGCGGTCCAGAGGGGAGAAGGTGGGCGCCCTTAAAGTTACCTGCTTCCGGCCTTTTCCCCAAAAGGAGGTCGCCAGGCTGCTGGCGGGTGTTGGCCGCGTGGCGGTGTTTGACCGCAGCGCGGGGCTTGGCGCGGCGGGCGGGCCGCTATTTTTGGAGGTTAAGGACGCGCTGGACGGCAAGGCGTTTGTTAAAAACTATATCGGAGGCTTGGGCGGGCGTGATGTCGGCGCTTCCACCGTAGAGCGAGTCTTCGCCGACCTGCGCGCCGCTAGGGAAGAGGACGACCGGGCCCCCGTCTGGTGCGATGTGAAAGAACATCCGATGCAAATAAGGCAGGTGCTGCGCTTTGTATAATGAAAAAACGCTCGCAAAGGGGCTTGTATCCCACGGGGTAAATACCTGTGCGGGTTGTGGGCTTGAGATAGTGTTCCGCAATGTTCTGGCCGTGCTGGGCGAGGATACAGTCGTGGTCGCTCCGCCAGGCTGCGTCGCGCTGTTCAGCGGGCTGGACGACGTTACCAACATGAAGATCGCGGGCTACCAGTGCAACCTGGAAAACACGGCAGCTTCGGCGGCCGGTATTCGGGCGGGGCTGGACGCGCTGGGCAACACCCACACCACCGTTCTTGCCTTTGCGGGAGACGGCGCCACAGTGGATATTGGGATACAGTCGTTATCGGGTATGATAGAGCGGGGCGACCGCGTGCTTTACGTTTGCTACGACAACGAAGCTTATATGAATACCGGCATTCAGGGCAGCAGTTCGACACCGCAGGGCGCTTCCACCACCACTACGCCGGCCGGCAAGTCCACCGCCCGCAAGGATTTAATTCAGATTGCCATTGCCCATGGCATTCCCTATGCGGCCAGCGCTTCGGTGGCGTATCTTCCCGATCTGCAAAAAAAAGTAAAAAAAGCGAGCCGTGTGCAAGGGCCTTCTCTGATTCATGTGCATACCCCTTGCCCCACCGGCTGGCTCTTTCCTCCCGCAAAATCTATAGAGCTGTGCCGCAACGCGGTGCTTACCGCCGCTTGGGTGCTCTATGAATGGGAGAATGAGAAAATCGCAATAAATTACACCCCGGAACGCCTTTTGCCGCTGGAAGACTACCTGTTGGCGCAGGGCCGGTTCAAAGGGCTCACCCAAGAGGAAATCGCCGAAATGCAGCAGATGATTGTCGGCAAATACCGCCGCCTGCTGGCCGCTGCGGAAATGTAGGTGTAAACATGCAACAGTCGCATCAAATCGCAGTAATCAACGCGGGCTCCACCTCCACCAAGCTGGCGGTTTACAAGGATGCCGAGCAGGTGCTTTCAACAAGCCTGAGCCACCCGGCCGCCGAGCTTGACGCATTTGCCACAATATGGGATCAGTACGATTACCGCCGCGGCCTGATCGAGGGGTATTTTGCCGAGGTCTTGCCCGATTGGCGGGATGTGGATATCATATCGGTCCGGGGGGGGAACCTGCGCCCCGTTCCGGGCGGAGTTTACCGGGTGGAGCAGGCCATGTTTGCCGATATGAAAAGCGGTCTTTACGGCGCGCACCCCTGCTCGGTGGTTAGCCTCATTGCCTATGATCTGGGCAATGAGCACGGCGTACCGGTTGTAACCGTCGACCCGCCCGCTACTGATGAGCTCTGCCCCTGGGCCAGGTATTCGGGGCTTCCGCAAATCCGGCGCATAAGCAGCTTCCACGCGCTTAGCCAAAAGGCCACCGCCCGAAAAGAATGCGCCAAGCGCGCAATGGTATATGAGGACAGCAATCTCATTGTGGTGCATATGGGCGGCGGAATATCGGTGGGCGCTCACCAGCGCGGCAAGATTATCGACGTCAACAACGCGCTGGATGGCGACGGCGCCTTTTCCGGCGAGCGGGCCGGCTCGTTGCCCAACGGCGATCTGATTCGCATGTGCTTTTCGGGGCAGTATACACAGCAGCAGATGCTGCGGCTGGTTCACGGGCAGGGCGGCCTGTACGCCTATCTGGGAACCACCGACTGCCTTGAGATTGAGCGGCGGATGGAGTCTGGCGACGATTACGCCCGTGAGGTTCTTTACGCCATGGCCTATCAGGTTTCGAAAGAGATTGGGGCCGCCGCCGCCGCGCTTAAGGGGGAAGTGGAGTTCATTGCCTTTACCGGCAACCTGGCGCGTTCCTCTTATTTGATGGACTGGATCGGTGAGCGTGTGAGATTTATCGCCCCCATTGCTCTCTGGCCCGGAGAAAACGAAATGCAAGCACTTGCAGACGGCGCGCTCGCTTATCTTCGCGGCGAGGTGGCGCTGACCCCTTATCAGTAAAGGGTACAGGTTAAATCCGGTAGCTCTCAACAGAAAATAGCCTTTGTTCATTCCCTCAACTAAGGCGGGGGAATAAACAGAGGCTATTTTAAATGCGTAATAGTATTATACTATTCAATCGTAGCGGTGAGGATCACAACGGCTTCTGAGGGGGTCTCGGCGCCGGAGGCCTGGAGCGCCGCTATGGCGTCGACCGTCTCCATACCCTCTATCACTTGGCCGAAGACTGTGTATTTGGTGTCGAGATGGGGGGAGCCTCCGGCCTCCAGATACTTGTCGACAACGCCGGAGGGGAACTGCGCGGCCTGCATATCGGCGACCGTCTGCTCCGAAATCTCACTGTTTTGTATAATTATAAACTGGCTGAGGGTTGATTCCGGCTCGCCGGTGTTTACCATGCTGACCGCGCCCCTGAAATGCCACAGGTCGGGGCTCCACTCAAGCTCGAAGGGGAGTCCGTCGAATATGCTGGCTCCTCCTCCGCCACGGCCGTCCAGGGAGCCGCCCTGTATCATGTACTCGTTAACCGTTTTATGAAAGGTTTTGCCGTTGTAATAATTCTGCTCGATAAGTCCCTTGAAATTTTCCACGGCCTTGGGGGCCTGATCGGGGAAGAAGCGGATCTTTATAACGCCGTGGGTGGTTTCCAGAACGGCTACAGGCTCGTCGGCCGACAGCTCGGAAAACTGAATAAGCGAAACCTCGGCGAGCGGGTCGATCTCCGGGGCTTGGGCCTGAGATTCCTGCGGCTGTTCAGAAGGCTCCTGCGAAGAATCCGGCTCCGACGCTGCTCGCGGGCCGGCGGAGCAGCCCGCAAAAAGGCCCGCAAGAATAGCCGCAAGGGTTATCGCAATAATAAAGGGTTTCACGTTCAACAGTCCTTTCGTGGGAGATAGCGCGGGCGAAAAGAATAACGCGGCCCGGAGCTATTGGCGTCTAAGACATTATACACCAGGCCCGCCGCCAATGCAAACTCAGGGTTTTAATAATTTGTTAAAAAACAGCGATACGCCTGCATTGGCACGGGGCCGGGAATTAATCCCCGGCCCCGCGCGCTTGAGTTGCGTTGCTTTTATCAGGGAATAGCGCTATTTGGTCAGCTCGCCCTCGGATATTACAATATCCCCGGCGAACTCGGTAGTGAATCTTAGATACCCGTTTGCGTCTATCCAATAAGCGGGGCTGGCGATTCGCCGGTAGCTGTTGGCCTCGCGGTCATAGGCGTAGAATACAAGCCGCGTTGTGTCCATTCCGGCCAGATCGATTTTGGCCGCGATCTTTACGGGTTTTTCCCACTTGCCGGGCTGGTCAAAGTGAATCACGCGGATTTTATTGCTAAAATATTTCTCGAACAGCTTTTGGATATTATCAGCCGCTGTGCTGCTCGTATAGCCGAGCACAGGCAAATCGGCGTACAGGCGCAGCTCTACCGCCCTGCCCCGCATCGTATCATAATAGCCGTCGCCTTTTCTGAGGGTGTGGGTAGGCGTGGGAGCTCGCGGCGGGGTGTAGGGGGAATCGTCGTTGTCGTCATCGTCGCTGTCGTTGTAGGATGGACGCGGCGGTGTGGGTTTCGGTGGCTCTGGCTTTGCTTTCACCGTCACCGTGCATTCGCCAGTCACGCTGCTGCCAACCGTCGAGGCTGTGATCGTAGCCGTTCCCGCCTTGATTGCCGTAACAAGGCCGTCCTGATCAACCGTTGCGACCGCCGGGTCGCTGGAAGTCCACTCTTTCACACTGGCATACTTGGGATCAATCGTCGCGATTAAGTCTTTGGTGCCGCCCACTGCCAGCTCAAAATCATTACCAATAGCTACGCTTTTCACAGGAATCGTAATAGTTCCAGTAATAATGCCGCCATTCCCCGCGCCAATCCTTGGTGTACCATTAATCTTTGCGCCGTCCTCAATGGTGATATTGCCGCATGAGCCGTAAGGAGCGCCGCCAATATCCGCCGAGCCACTACCGCCTGTGACACTCAGACTGCCGCTGCTGCTCACAATCGTAAGCGAACCCTTGTCGAGAACCTGTATGCCCGGGAAATACTTCCCGTCAGAAATCGTATTGTCACCAACAAGGTTAAGGGTAACTGAACCGCTAATTAAAAGTGGGGAGAACGATCTTTCACCGAAGCCGTAGTAAGTCCCGGTCATTGTTACATTGTCGAATGTAATCTCTACCTTTGCGTTTATGGGTACATATACGCTCCACCCGCTTCCTGCGTTGTCACCGGTAACCATAACCTTCGCGCTATCCAAAATGGTGTAAGCGTATTTGGTGGATGTCCAGCCCGTGCCGCTTGCCGGGGGATTCGGGTCGTCCATTTCAATGACGCTGCCGCCGCTTGCCAGCGGCATAAACGCCACCGTAACATAGCAATCTCTGGTTGCTTGTACGCTTTCCCCGCAAGTATAGGTGATTATGTAGGCTTCCGGGCTGCCCGGTTCGCCTTTTGGCTGGGGGTTATCGAGAGTTAAGCCGCCCACGTCTGAGACTGCGACCGGGGCGGGGTCGCAGTTTTCATCTACGGCTGTTACGCCCGCCAGTAAGTCTTTATCTGTGACGGGTTCGCCCTGCGGGATGCGCAGAGCCGTATCGCCCAGCTCGCCGGGGGCAATTGTAATGGAGACGGCGCGCTCTGTAGCTTCATCGGCCGCCGCAATATCCAGAGCGGAAGCCTCGCTCTCGGTATCGCCGGTATCGGCTGTACTTTCAACTGTTAATTGTTCATCGCCGCTCCCTTCGGCGTATGCCGAAACCGGCACCGCGCCTATAACCAGAGCCAGCGCGGCGAGCAGCGCGAGAGCATTTGAAAGCGACTTCATGGTTGACCCCCATACACGATTTTACCTGCTGCGTACAGTATAAGGCAACGCGGGGAAATTGTAAAGGGATCAGATATTCATAGTGTCAAGAAAATCGCGCAGCAGGTTCATGCATACCCGCTTGCGGTATTTTTCGGATACCCGGCCGCGAATGGGAACTATCGCCTCGGCGTAAGCGGCCAGGTAATTATCCCTCACGGTCTTTGCCTCGGCAAGGGTTTTGCCTATAAGCATGGCGTCGATATCCTCCCGGCGTATTATTACGTCGCTCACGGCGCCGAACGCGGTCGCCAGGTTTACGATCCTGTCGCCCTGCGTTTTTATGATCCCCGCAAACGATAGCCTTGAGATAGCCAAAGCGTCTCTGGCGCCGACCTTGCGGTAGTAATACCTGTCATACCCCATTTTAGGTATCAGTACCTCGGCTATGAGCTCGCCTGGGCGCAGGTCAAGGCTCCTTCTGCCCAGGTAAAAATCCTTTATGGGAATAATACGCTCGCCTCTTTTGCTCACAAGCCGCAGCCTGGAGCCGGTTACAAAGAAGATGAGGGCGCTGTCCGCCTTGGGCGAGCCGTTGCCGATATTGCCCCCTATAGTCCCCAGGTTGCGTATGGCGGGGGCCGCTATCTGAAGTATGGCTTCCTTAAGGATGCCGGGGCATAAGGGATGGTCCGCGACCCGCGTAAAAGTGCAGGAGGCCCCTATACGGATATAATCGGCGTCCCCGGCGATTACCCCCAGCTCGGGTATTTTATGCAAAAAGAGATAGCTCGCGTCGTTTTTTCCTTCCACCATCAGGTCGGTTCCGCCACCGTAGGGGATGGCGCCGGTGCTCGCCAGTAGCTCGAGAGCTTCGCTAAGGCTTTGGGGCAGATAGCTTACCATTTGCCTTCCCCCTCTCCCGCGGCGGCGAGAATTGCCGTTACTATGGCGTTGTAGCCGGTGCACCTGCAAAGGTTGCCGGAAATTCCTTTCCTGACCTCCTCAGTGGTGGGGTGGGGGTTATTTCTTAGAATACAGGCTGCCGCAAGAATCATGCCGGGGGTGCAAAACCCGCACTGCACGGCCCCCGCCCCGGCGAAGGCCCTGTCGAGAATCTCAAAGCCGGGGGTGTTTTTGTAGCCCTCTATAGTTACGATCTCGGCGCCCGAGGCTCTGCCGGCGGCCACCATGCAGGAGTTTACAAGCTCGCCGTCAAGTATAACGGCGCAGGCGCCGCACTCGCCCTCGCGGCAGCCGCACTTTACGCCGGTGTTGCCAAAGCCCTCGCGCAAAACGTCCAGCAGGGGGGCGGCCGGGCTGCCCAGCCACGCTACTGCCTTGCCGTTCAGGGTAAAGCGGACATCCGCGTTAAGAACCGTCTCGGGTTTCATTGGGCGTTCCCCCTTTTTTCGAGTATATCTATCGCGTTTTCCGCGCTGAAGGGTATATGATTGAGAGGCACGCCTCCAAGGGCCTGTTCCATAGCCTCGAGGTAAGCCGCGGCTCCCCCCACGGCGGGCAGCTCGCCCGCACCCTTAGCGCCGAAGGGGCCCGCCGGATACGCTTCCTCGTGAAGAAGGCACCTGAGCCCGGGAACGTCCACCGCCGTAGGGATGATATAATCACTCAGCGAGTTGTTGCGTATCCGCCCGGAGCTATCGGCCGCCATCTGCTCCATTGAGGCGTAGCCTATGGCCTGCATAAAGCCGCCCTCCATTTGGCCGATGAGTATTCGCCTGTCTATGGGGGTTCCGCAGTCGTAGCTCCCGCAGGCGTCCAGAACCCTGGCTACGCCCGTTATGGTGTCGAGCTCAACCTCAACGGCGCAGACCGACCACGCGCAGGTGGGGTAGGCGTCGCCCTTAAACTCTTTTATATTAAAGGGGATAACAAAATCGGGCTCTTTAAAATGCTCCTCGATAACCTGCTCATCCCCCTCCCGCCATTCGTCGCGCAGTCGCGCCGCGCCACGGCGGACAAGCTCGCCCACAACCATTATGGAGCGACTGGCCGCGGTGGGGCCGGAATCGAGGACACGGTCGGTATCGGCCGGCTCGACTATGATCCTGTCAAGAGATATATTAAGCTCGCCCGCCGCTATTTTTGAAAAAGTGGTGTCGAGCCCCTGGCCCATGTCGGTGTTGGCGGTGAGAATCTCAACGCGTCCATCCGGGTATTTATGCAGCCTTATTACCGCCTTGATGAGCTCGTGCTCGCCCCTGCCGGTAAAGCCCGCGCCGTGATAGGCAAGGGAGATTCCGATTCCCCTGCGCTTTGTTCCGGTTTGGGTGTTATATTTTTCGCGCTTGCTTTTAAAGTCGCAGGCCTCGCAGACCTGCTTTATCATGGCGGGAAGTGGCACCGGGAAGTGATGTATCCCGCCGGTGGAGGTTACGTCCCCTTTCTTAGCTATATGCTTAAGCTTAAAGCCGAGGGCGTCCTCGCCGAGCCTCGCGGCGATATGGCCCATCATCATCTCGACCGCAAAAAAGGTCTGGGGGCCGCCAAAGCCGCGAAAAGCGCCGTTAGGCACAGTGTTTGTCTTGACCGCCCGCCCGCGCACCTTTAGGTTGTCTATAGTATAAACGCCGCTCGCGCCTATGATTCCGCGCTGTATGACCACCGGCGAAAGGGTGATATACGCGCCGGAGTTATAAATAACGTCTATATCCATAGCCGTTACGCGGCCATTCTTTATCGCGGCCTTGTACCTGCATTTGGAAGGGTGGCGCTTACCGGTGAATTCCATATCCTCCCGCCGGTCAAATATCACCCTGACCGGCCTCCCGGCCTTTATGGCCGCCACCGCCGCCTGCGCCGCCAGAATTGAGGGGTAATCCTCCTTGCCGCCAAAGGCCCCGCCGGTCGTGTCGTATTTGACCCGCACCTGCTCGGGCCGATAGCCTGTCGCCTGAGCGACCGCCCGGTGGACATAATAAGGGCACTGCATCGATCCGTGAATGACTATCCGCTCGCCCTCCGGCCTTGCGATTATCCCTTGGGTTTCAAGATATGCCTGCTCCTGGTGCCCTGTCTCAAAAACCTCCTCTATAACGCGGTCCGCTTCCCGGAAGGCTTTTTCCGCGTCTCCCTTGTCGTAATGGTAATCGACAAATATAGTATCTGAATCCTCCACCCTTATAACGGGGGTAAGCTCCTCGTACTCAACTGTTACCTTGCCGGCAAGCTCTTCGACTGTATCCCGGTCGGGGCCGACCATCATTCCGATCGCGTCCCCTATAAACTCTACGGTATCCTCGGCAAAAACCGGGAGGTCGTCCTGCACAATATGCACCCGGTTCAGGCCCTTAACGTCGTTTTTATCCACATAAAAGTATCCCGAGGGCAGCTCGGGCGGCTTAACGGCTATAAGGCGGGCCCGCGCCTTTGCGGAGCGAAGCAGCCTGCCAAAGAGAAGGCCCGCGGTTGGATAATCCGCCACGTAAAGCGCTTCCCCGGTAATCTTGCGTTTATGATCTGTTTTAATTACAGATTCGCTAATACTCATAAAGACATCAGCTCCATATTTTACAGGATATCGCGGCCTCTTACAAACTTGTCGGTTATATTATGATCCTGTGAGAAATAAATTACACGCGCAAGCCGCTCCTCCAGCGAAAGCTCAAAGGGCGCCATAAGCTCGCGGTCGTCTATGACCAGCGCGTCGAACTCGTAGCCGTCCTCAAACGATCCTGCTTTACCAAAAAAGGAGCCGCCGCCCACCGTTCCCAGATAAAAGGCTTCCATTACGGTAACGGGCGGGTCCTCCTGCGCAAGGCAGTACCTGAGCTTTGAGACCTCGACAGCGTCGGACATGGCCCTGAAGATGGAGCTGTGGCAGCCACCGGCGACATCGCTGCCAAGCCCGATCCTTACGCCGCTATCCAAAAAGCGGCGCAAGGGCGCTATTCCCGAGCGCAGGTTGGCGTTGGACTGCGGGCAATGGGCAAGATAGACGCCGTTTTTTTTCATAAGCTCCATCTCTTTTTTGCCGGACAGAACCCCGTGGGCCATAACTGTGGGAATTTCCCCGCCGAACGCCCCGAGGCCGGCATAGGCGTCCCCGTAAGAAACGCTGCCCGGGCAAAGCTCTGCGACCCACTCAACCTCGCTACGGTTTTCCGAAAGATGGGACTGAAGGGGGAGCCCAAGCTCCCTGGCAATATCGCCGAGGCCTCGCATAAGCTCGTCGGAGCAGGTTGGGATAAAACGGGGAGTCAGTATGGGATAAGTGTTCTTGTATCTTCCGGAGCAGCTCTCAAGCCAGCGGCGGGTATCCGCAAGGGAGGCGGCGGCGCTTTCCTCTCTCAGGGAGGGGGGGCAGTTTCGGTCCATATTAACCCTGCCCGCCATGCAGACAAGCCCCGAAGCTTCCAGAAGATCCATCAGTATGAGCGTTGCTTGCGGATGTACGGTCGAAAAAACGCAGGCCCTGGTGTTGGGGCCCTTTACAAGGCTCCGGACCATCGCTTTATATGCCTCTTTGGCGTAGCGTTCGTCCGAGTATTTTTCCTCCTCCGGATAAACGCGCGCGTTAAGCCATTCGAGCAGCTCAAGATCCATACCGAGGCCGCGAAAGGCAAACTGCGGCGCATGGGTGTGCAGGTCGGTAAGTCCCGGCAGAATAAGCCTGTCGCGCCGGTCAAGGACCGGCAGGCCCCGGAACCTTTCGGGGAGCTCGGGGAAAAGGCCGCGGGATATTCCATCCTCGCATACGAGATATCCGCCGGGCCGGCAT
>JAITVF010000212.1 GCA_031285945.1 Oscillospiraceae bacterium | reverse complement strand
AAAGCGGGGTCTTGCTATGGCCCCTCATCCCGTCAGAAACTTCTGCGCTATAGGCATAGCGGAGTTCGAGGGCCGGGTCGTTGGCGAAAATTCATGCGACCATTTAATGCGCGGCCTGGCCGAGATATTCCCCGGGTGTAACATGGTCGTGTACGGCGGCGCGGTTATGGTGCTTATAAGCTTTGACGAGCGCAACCTGCACCTCAGCTTTGACCGCCCCAGGCTGAGCGAGCTGCTTGAGAGCCATGACGCCTGCATGGGCATAAGCAACGCCAGCCGAAACCGCGCCATGCTGCGCACCCTGGCCATGCAATGCCGGAGCACCCTCCGGCTGGCCAGGGTGCTCCGGGCAAGCACTGAAAATCGCATCTTTCTTCACGAGGATTACAGCATCTATAATATAATCGATTTGTGCGCCCGCTCCTTTAAGGAGGAGTATCACCACGACGACCTTCTCTATCTTATCCACCCGTGTATTGTACAGCTTGCCCGCTACGACCTTAAAAACAGCAGCAATCTGGTAGAAGTTCTCTATCACTACCTCGTTAGCGGCTGCAATCTGGTCAAAACGGCCAGGGCGCTTTATATGCACCGCAACACCGTACTGAACAAGGTTAACAAGGCGATCGATATTATCGGGCGCAGCCTAGAGGACGGCGAGTTTCAGCAGCGGCTTATGTTTTCCACGCAGCTTTTGCGGTATTTCGAGCGGTATCTTGGAAAAGACGTGATCTTGAATTAGAGCTTATTCGATAAATGCCCTAGCTGGGAAATATTTATACTACTCCGCGATTAAAATACTTTTATAATATTACTCTATGCTTCCCCCGCCTCTGGCGGGGGAAGCAATAGAAAGAAGTATTTTAAATGCGGAGTAGTATTATAATGCCGCTCCCCTGGCCTATGGCTAGGGGAGCGGCATCGTCGATTTGTCTTTCTGCCGCTATGGCATAAAACAGGGCCGCTATACAGAGAAGAAGCTGAAGAGTCCTACGCTGGCCAGTATCATGCAAACGACCGGAATCGCGATAGAAACAACGATCATCCATTTAGAAAGATAGTCCTTGGTTTCGGCGTCGGGGCAGCCGGCTATGACCATTGAACCGCCGGTGGAGAAGGGAGACAGGGCCGACGACATGGCGCCGATAAAGACGCAGGAGAAAAGCATTACCGGATTGAGCCCCATCGATTCGGCCAAGGCCGGAACCAGCGGGTACATAAGCGGGCAGACCACCGAGGTGCCGCTTGAAAAAAAGCTGAGAAAGGCCGAAAGGGCAACCAGCATAGCGGGAACAAAGAACTTGGGGAAGCTGTTGCCCATGATAGCTCCCATAGCCTCCACAAGGCCTGCCTCCCGCGCCACGGCCAGCAGCATGGCCACGCCGGCGATCATCAGGATCGGCCCCATTGGCAGCTTGCGGATGATATCCTTTTCGTCGCCCAGCTTAAGAGCCATCGCCAGTATGGCGGCGATAATCATGATCGACTGGGGCTGCGCAAAGGCCGAAACCAGCGCTATGGCGGGATTCTTAATCCATGTGCTCAGTATCATGGGAATGACCATCGCCAAAAACGCGCAGATTATGAGAATCATATTTTTTCGCTGCACGGGGTTGAAGGCGGCGGGTTTTTCAACCTCCACCTTGCGGGCCTTAAACGCCTTAAAAACAAGGTAACAGAGCCCGATAACGATTATCTGCTTTATTGCGCTGTTGATCCAGACGTACACCGAGATATCCATAGCGTTGGCGTAGCCGGCCTCTTCAATAAGATTCTTAGAGATGACGCCGCCAAAGCCGTTGATGGGGTTATCGGCCCCGACCAGGGCGCCGCAGCCCACCGCCACCGCGATTGCAATGGGGTGGATTCCCGCCGTCAGGCCGACAGTAAAGGCCAGGGGTCCCACAATGGCCGGGGTGGACGCTCCCGCGCCGAGGAAGGCAACGACCGCGCTGACCAGCGTAATCACCCACGGAATCAGCCTTGCGTTGCCGTTGAGGGCGTAGAGCAGATGCCTGCCCAGCAGCTCCATGGTGCCGTTGCTGGTGGCGTAGTTAAAGAACAGGCTGATAGCTATGAGAAAAAACACTATATTGGTCGGCCAAAAGCCGATTACGGCCGAAACCTTGCCGCCCTCCATCATAAAGACGTTGATTAGGAAGGCAAAGCCCATTGCCAGGATTCCGGTGTTGAACTTAAACCTCCATCCCAGTGCGATTGCCGCGATAATCGCGATCAGGCAGATACCCAATGTCATGTAGAACACACCTCTCCATTCTATTTTTCCCCTCCTCAGGGGTTGTGCACATAGAGCTATAGCGGGCATGGCCATCCGGCTCGCCACCTGCGGGTGGCAACCGCCGGATATGGCCGATAGAGCAATGCGCGCCATCCGGCATCGAATTTCCGGTTATTTTGGCGCATTGCTCTAAATTACATGGCTGGTGCGCTCGATCACCTCGTCCTGGATCGTGACGGGCAGACGGGTGAAATAGGCGCTGTAGCCCGCGACCCGCACCACAAGCTCGGGATGCTCCTCCGGCTTAACCCTGGCTTCTTCCATTTCCTCTCGCAGCACAACGTTAAACTGAATGTGCTTGCCGCCGTTTGTGAGATAGGTTTTGATCATAGAGCCCAGCTTATCAAGATCGGAATCGGTTTGCAGGGCCGAGGGGTGAATCTTCATGTTCATCAGCGTTCCCTGGTAGCGGTCCTGCGCCACCTTCATAGCGCTCTGAAAAACCGCGGTCGGGCCGTTTTTATCCATGCCGTGGTTGGGTGAGAGGGAGGCGTCGGCCAGAATCTGCTTACCCTTCCGCCCGTCGGCCGTGGCGCCGGTAATCGCCCCTCCCGGCTGGTGGGCCGAGATCGAAATGGCGTTGGGCTTGAGGCTGTCGCCGTAGGCCGAGGGGAGACTGTAGCACACGTCTGCGTGGTGCCTGTAAACATCGGCCACCATTTCGTCGGCCCCGTTCAGGTTGTTGCCGTATTTGGGGGCGTTCAAAAAGTCGGCGCGCATTTCCTCAAAGCCGTTCCAGTCGGCGTCCAGAGCCTCGAGCAGCTGGGACATAGAGTATTTTTTCTCTTCGTATACAAGGGTTTTAACGGCGAAGAGCGCGTCGCCTGTGTTTACGCCGCCCACCGCGCCCAGCAGGCTTGCGTTCTCAAATTCAAACCGGCGGTTGAACATGTCCTTGCCGGCCCTGACGCCGTCGTGCATCAGCGCCGAGCGAAAAACGTCGGGAAAGAGCTCCCGCTCGGCTATGAGCTCTACGTTGCAGCGCTCGTTGGCCATACCCATAAGATGGGCGATCTGCCTGTAGACAGCATCTCTGAACTCCCCGAAGGTGGCCATTTTGGTCACGTCGCCAGTTTCGAGCCCCACCATTTCCCCGGTGTACCGGCAGTAGCCGTTGTGGAGGCATATATCCATCGCCTGGGGGATTATAAAGAAGACCGCCACCTGCGAACGGGTGTGGGCGGGTATGTTGCCGTCCACACAGCCGGTGGCGCAGTAATCACGGGCTATCTCAATGGGCGTTCCCCCGTTTGTAAAGAAGCTGATATAGCTTTCATCGCCGATAAAGGCGGGCATACCAAGGCCGGTGCGCACTACGTCGAGCGCGGCGCGCAGCAGCTCGGGCGGGGTATTTTTGTGCACGCGCACAGTCAGTGTGTGGTGTGGCAGGCCGGTATCTTTGGCCGCCTCCAGCAGCAGCCAGGTGAGATCGTTTGTCGCGTCGGAGCCGTCGGCCTTCTGGCCGCCTATGGTCCAGTTATACCACTTGGCCATCCCCGCGTTCTTGGCGCGGTTGGCCTGCCCCGAAACGCGGTTTATCTTCATGACCTTGCAGCGCATGATTTCGAGCAGCTCAAGAGCACCGTCCCTGGAAAGGGTACCGGCTTCGATATCATTTTGGTAGAAGGGGTACATATACTGGTCGAACCGACCCGCCGTGGATGTAGGAGAGGGACAGACCAGCAGGAAGGTAAACCAGAAGGCCTGCATCGCCTCGCGGAAGCTGCCGGCGGGCTCATAGGGCACCTTGCGGCAGATTCTTGCCATCTCAAGCAGCTCGGCTTTTCGGGCGGGGTCGGGCTCGCAGGCGGCCATTCGGTCGGCGAGAGCGGCATAGCGGCCGGCAAAGCGCACCCACGCCTCGTATACGATGATAACGCCCTCCCAGAAGTGGCGCTTTTCAATTGAGTCGGAGGAGTCGTAGCGCAGATCGCGTATACACTGCTTGGCTTCCTCAATTATGGCCCGGGCGCCCTCGTTGAGCACACGCGCGAAATCGACGCAGACAAGGGAGAAGCCGGGGCCCAGCCCGTAGCCCGACATCGCGAAGCCGCCGCCTGAGCCGCCTGTTTTATCCTTCCACGGGGGCAGCACCAGGCCCGCCTTCATAAAGGGCCAAAGGCGGTCGTTCCTGCCCAGCGACTCGCCCATAGTCTCCACCAGATTGGAGTTTAGGCTGTTGCCGGCAAAGCGCTCGTTGAGCCGGTAAAGCTCCTCCTCGTCGGCCGGGTCTATTGAGTATATCTCGCTCTTGAGCGATTCAACCTCGTCCTTAGTCCAAACGCCGTATTCGTACTGCATTTCCAGACCGAAGGGCTTGCTGGCGCCCGAGCCGCAAAGAAGATCGCCCTCTTCGATGAAGATATCGATGTTGTCAAGAATATGCGCGTGGAGCCTTGATCGCCGGAGCAGCATGGGCTGCCCCGCGGTCTCGTCCAGCGACTCGTTAGCCAAGCGGAAAAGCTGGATGCACAAAGGATATTTGTTCACCCGCAGGCTTTCCTTCATTTTTCTGACACGCTCCGTCATGTTAAGCCCTCCTCAAATCGAATAATATTACTTGTTGTTAACGTACCATAATCAGGCCGATTAAATCAATAATGCTGTTAAATATGAAAAATTTCTATGCCTAAAGCACATTTGAATCCGCGTTCGGTGTATCCGGCGCACATGCCGCAAAAAATAAAGCCGCTATTTTTTGTTAATATTATACTACTCCGCGATTTTAATCGCGGAGTAGTATAAGCAGATGCACCGGCGGCCGCTTGGCTCGGCGACGTGGTCATAGGCGGGTGAACGGCTTTGGCAATCAAGCTGTAATTAATTCGTTCTTGAAAATTTTTGGTTATATGGGATAATAACTAAAGCGAGTCGCCGCCATAGTCGGCAGACGCCGAAGGCGGCCGGTTATATCATGCAAATCAACTATAATAATAAATCTATACTAAAGAATTGACGCGGCAGGTGAACGCTATGGCTTTGACAAAGCGGGATATCAAATCAATGGCGACAAAAGAGCGTATCCGAAATGTGGCGCTCAGGCTAATGCGAACCCATTCGATCGACGAGATCAGCGTGCAGGATATCTGCACCAAGGCAAACGTTGGCGTCGGGACGTTTTATCACTACTACCAGGCAAAGGACAGTATTATCCACGAGGTGTATTATGAGATGGACGCTCATTTCCTCAGGCTGGCGGAGGAGGCGGAGCGTACGCCTATCGGGCCATACGAGTATATTTTGCGCCATTTTATCTGTTATACCCGGTTTGTTGCGGAAACGACGGTGGATTTTGCGCGCAAGGTGTATTCTTTGCAAAGCAGGCGCTTTCTTGACAGGGAAAGACCGGTTTACTCGACACTTAAAGACTATCTTATGGCAAAGAGCAGGGCGGGGGAAATATCGCGGGAGCTGGATATCGACGATTTTTGCGATTATGTGAATATCTGGCTGCGGGGCATCGCCTTCGACTGGTGCCTTCACGACGGTAATTATGACATAGTTCAGCGCGCGATAGACTGTATCGACCGCGTTCTG
>JAITVF010000100.1 GCA_031285945.1 Oscillospiraceae bacterium | reverse complement strand
TGCGCCAAAATAACCGGAAATTCGATGCCGTATGGCGCGCATTGCTCTATCGGCCATATCCGGCGGTTGCCACCCGCAGGCGGCGAGCCGGATGGCCATGCCCGCTATAGCAATTGTAGATAAGACCTTTTCCGCTCATTTCTTACAATTGCTATAGCTACGGCGAAATAGCTCTTTTGCCCGAGACCTTTCATCCCCCCGGCAAAGAATCGGGAAGACTGCCCACCTACGAATTCATACCACTTCGCGAGCGGCCGGAGCCTGCCATCCCTCCGACTGCGGCCCTCAGGGTATCGGCGTCCTCCACGTTTAAAATTTCCAGCTCCCGGTTGTTCTTCTTCGCCAGCGTGGCGGCGGTCCTTTTGGGGCCGAACTCGACGCAGGCGGTTATTCCGTCGGCGGTTATGGCGGCAATCTCCTGCGCAAAGCAAACGGGGCTTACCATGTGACTCGCGAAATAGTCGGGGAAATCCGCGGGGCTAAGCCTGCCTCCGGTTAAGTTAGAGTAAAACGTGATTTTAGGGCTTTGGAATTTGATCCCCTTAAGCCGCTCCTTAAGCTCGTCGGCAGCCCTTTGCATCAGTAGGGTGTGAAAGGCGCTGCCCACGCTCAGCCGGGTGGTTCTTACCCCCTTCTGAGCAAGCTCTCCGGCTGCTTTAAGGCAGGCCTCCTCCTCCCCCGAAATAACCGTCTGGGTTTTCGTGTTAAAGTTCACGGCCCAGACGTTTTTATATTTCTTGCATATTTCAACAACCCTTTCGGCGTCCCCCGTAGCCGCGACCATCGCGCCGGGGGCGGTTCGGGCCGCCGCCTCCATAACCGCCGCCCTCGCTCCTATCACCCTAAAGCCATCCTCCAAAGAGCAGCTTCCCGCGCAGCAAAGAGCCGCGTATTCCCCAAGAGAATGGCCCGCTACGGCGTCGGGCAAAGGCAGCAGCTCCACCGCCGCCAAAAATGCCGCCAGCGAATGGGCAAATATGACCGGCTGGCATACCGCGGTGCGAGAAAGCTCCCGCTCAGAGCCTTCGGCGCTTATTTTACGCAAGCCGAGCCCGAGGATATCCTCCCCGCACTCGTACACTCTTTTGGCCGCCGGATACTCCTCCCACAGCGAGCGGCCCATTCCCGGATACTGGGCCCCCTGGCCCCCGAACAGCGCGGCAAATCTTTGCATAACAAGGCCCTCTTTTCATATATCACGCTCGCCGGTCAGCCCTTAATAAAATTATAAAATTATAAAATTATAAAATTATAAAATTAGCCGAGCCGGCGTCTGCCTCCCATAAAAATAATACGCCGGGAGGGTTGACAAATAAGGCGATAGAGTCTATGCTAAAAAATATAACACCTGTTACATTTTCTGTCAAGCCCGCACCTTCCGGCCATGCCATAGGGGTGAACAATGAACATCGCTATTTTGGGAACGGGGCGCTACCTGCCCGAATTTGTACTGCGCAACAAAGACTTCGAGGCCTTTACAGATACGAGCGACGAGTGGATCGTATCCCGTACCGGCATGAAGGAGCGCCGCGTTTCGGGCGGAGAGCCCGCCTGGAGAATGGGGGAGCTGGCCGCCAGAAACGCTCTTGAAGCCGCGGGGGTTTCCCCTGGGGGGCTCGACCTGATCATATGCTCCTCGGTCACCGGCGATTTTCGTTACCCCTCAGTCGCCTGCATGATCCAGGGCGCGCTGGGAGCCGAAAACGCCTTCGCCTTCGATATCGCCGCGGCCTGCACCGGCTCGGTCTACGCGATGGACGTCGCCAGGCTTTATCTTGCGGCGGGGGCTGTTAAAGCCGTTCTTGTGGTGGGAACCGAGTGGCTCACCCAGCAGGTCGACTACGCCGACCGCTCAAGCTGCGTCCTCTTTGGGGACGGCGCGGGGGCGGCGGTCTTAGGCCGCGGTAACGGCGCGTACGGCTCGGCCCTTTTCAGCGATCCCGGCGGCGCCAAATATCTATACGATGCCATTCCCCGCCACGATTACCCTTTTTTGAGCCTTTCCCCCTGCGAGGAAGCCCCTTTCCCGATAAGCCGCGCGGGCGCGATCGTAATGGACGGCAGAGAGGTCTACAAATTCGCCACCAAAGCCATGCCCAGGGCGGTTCTGGCCGCGTGCGAAAAAGCGGGTGTACGGCTTGAGGATATCGACCTGCTCATTCCCCATCAGGCCAATCTCAGAATACTCGAGACCGCCGTCAAAAATCTTAATTTCCCGCCCCAACGGGTATACTCCAATATCGAAAAATACGCCAACACCTCAAGCGCCACCATACTCATAGGCCTGGATGAATGCGTCAGGGCAGGCCGGCTCAAGGAAGGCGACCTCTTCTGCCTTGTGGGCTTCGGCTCAGGCCTGACCTGGGGGGCGCTTGTGGCGGAATATCACAGATAAGCCAATTTTAAATGGAGGATCTTTATGGGTAACACAGTTCTCATCACCGGCGGCTCCTCCGGTATCGGGGCGGCCTGCGCGCTCTTATTTGCCGAAAAGGGCTGGGACGTGGCGATAGGCTGCCACAGTGAAGGCTCCCTCTCGCGAGGCGGGGAGCCTGTCGCCGCGGCCGCCCGGGAAAAGGGAGTCCGCGCCGGGTGCTTCGTGGCCGACGTAGCCGATTTTGAGGCGGCGGGCAGGCTTATCTCGGCAGCTACGGAAGCCTTTGGCGGAATCGACGTCCTTGTAAACGCCGCCGGGATAACCCGCGACGGGCCCGTAGCCAGGATGAGCGAGGAGCAGTTCGACGCCGTTCTCGCAACCAATCTAAAGGGCGCCTTCAACACTATACGCCACATAACCCCCCAGATGATGAAAAAGCGGGCGGGGAAGATAATCAATATAACCTCGGTGGTGGGTATAACCGGCAACCGTGGGCAGGCAAACTATGCGGCCTCAAAATCGGGGCTCATAGGGCTCACCAAATCGGTGGCGAAGGAGCTGGGCGGGCGTGGAATAACCTGCAACGCGGTGGCGCCCGGCTTTATCGAAACCGCGATGACCGACAGAATGCCGGAAAAAGCGCGGGAGGCGCTCTTAAACGCCACAGCCCTGGGCCGCCCCGGCAGGCCCGAGGAGGTAGCCGAGGCTGTATTCTTTCTCGCGACAAGCAGCTTCATAACCGGCCACGTGCTGGTGGTGGACGGAATGCTCGGGTAGCTTACGGCGCATAGCCGTTGGCGGTTGTCGATGCCGGCCAAAACACCCGGCCCTGCGGGGCCACCCTCTTTTCTAAAGGGGTGGGGCCAGAATTGACACAGGCATGTAAAACGGGAAATAATCTACCGGCAATACCCCACCCTCTTTAGCAAAGAGGGTGCCGGCCGCAGCCGGCGGGTGTTTTGACCCAGAATTCGCACAAGCATATAAAACAAAAATTAACTATAGTGGCTAAGAGCTATGCGCTAACAACTATATGGGGGTCTTTATCTTGAGACGAGTAGTGATTACCGGGATGGGGGCGGTTACCTCGAGCGGGGTCGGCGTTTCTCCCCTGTGGGAAAACGTGCGGGAGGGGCGCCACGCCTTTTCTGAAATCAAGGCGTTCGAGCCGGGAGAGCTTCCAGTCCGCTACGCTGCCGAAATAGGGGACTGGGACCCCGTCTTGCACGGAATAGGCAAAAAGGACGCCCGCAGAATGGCCCGATTTACCCAATTCGCCGTGACGGCCGCCCGCGAGGCCGTCCGGGACGCCGGAGGCTTTTCGGAGGGTCTTGATCCCTTTAAGGTCGGTGTAATCGTGGCCAGCGGAATCGGCGGATTTCACACAATAGAGGAAGAGCATGTAAAATATCTTGAAAAGGGCCCGGGCCGGGTATCGGTATTCTTTATTCCCGCCATGATTTCCAATATGGCGGGGGGGCAGATCGCCATAGAATACGGCTTTAAGGGCGATAACTTTTGCCCTGTCTCGGCCTGCGCCTCAAGCGCTCACGCTGTTGGCGAGGCCTTTCGCAAAATCAAGTTCGGCTATCTCGACGCTTGCCTCGCCGGAGGCGCCGAGGCAAGCGTTACCGAGTTCGCCATGGCCGGCTTCAACAACATGGGGGCCCTTGCCACAGGGGACGACCCCGCCCGCTTCTCCATCCCCTTCGATAAAGAGCGTAGCGGCTTCGCCATGGCCGAGGGCGCGGGAATACTCGTTCTCGAGGAGCTTGGCAGCGCGCGGAGGCGAGGGGCTAAAATCTACGCCGAGGTAACAGGCTACGGCTCGACCGACGACGGCTACCATATAACCGGGCCCGACCCCGAGGGTAAGGGCGGCGCCAGGGCCATGGAGTTCGCCATGGAGGAGGCGGGAGTTTCCCCCGGGCAGGTGGATTATATAAACGCCCACGGCACCGCCACCGAGCAGAACGACCTTGTCGAAACCCTGGCGATAAAAAAGGCCCTTGGCGACGCGGCCTTTACGGTGGCCGTTTCCTCCACCAAGGGGGTCACCGGTCACCTTCTGGGCGCGGCGGGCGCGGTCGAGGCCATAATAACCGCCAAAGCGCTTCACGAGGGTATACTCCCCCCCACTGCCGGCTACCGCATACCCGACCCCGCCTGCGACCTCGACTATATCCCCGAAGGCCCCCGAAAAATGAGCGCCGGCTGCGCGCTTTCCAATTCGCTGGGCTTCGGCGGGCACAACGTAACGATAGCCTTAGCGCGGGCGCTATAATAATTTCTGATTACAGTTTTTATTTTACAGCTCTTATTTTTTAACAACTACACCGCGCGGAGGTTTCACCAGTGAAGAATATTGATTTCACCGTTCAGGATTTAAAGGAGCTTATGTCCTCCATGCACAGGTTCGGAATCGGCGCGCTGCGGGTAGAGCAGGGCGACTTCCGGCTGGAGCTGGAGTCCCCCGGGCTCGCGGCTGCGCCTTTGGCAGTTTCCCAGGCCGCGACCGAGCCCCCCGCCGCCCCGGGTGGCGAGCCTTCCTTTAGCGGCAGCGTGGTCCGCTCCCCCCTGGTTGGTACATTTTACGCCTCGCCCGACCCGGCGCAGAGCCCCTTTGTTAAGGCGGGCGATCGGGTTAAAAAGGGGGACGTGCTCTTTATAATAGAATCTATGAAGCTTATGAACGAGGTAACCAGCGAGCTTGACGGAATTGTAACAGATATTTTTGTTAAGAACGCTCAGACGGTCGAATACGGTCAGCCGATTCTTGCGATAGAAGGAGGGTCATAATGGTACTGCTCAACAAAGAGGAGATTATGGAGGTTATTCCCCACCGCGAGCCATTTTTGCTTATCGACGAGGTAACGGCCCTGGACCCCGGCAAAAAATGCGTAGCCGTAAAGCATCTTACCTCCTCCGACGCCTGGGTTCCCGGTCATTTTCCCGGCTACCCGGTAACCCCCGGCGTCCTCATGGTTGAGATGCTTGCTCAGGCGGGGGCGGTCTGCGTCGGCGTTTTACCCGAGCACAAGGGCAAAACGGCACTCCTGGCCAAGCTGGACAACGCAAAATTCCGCCGCCAGGTCCTCCCCGGCGAAACGCTGACCCTTGAGGTAGAAATGGTAAAGCTGCGGGCAGGCATAGGGGTTGGGCGCTGCCGCGCCGCCGTAGGCGACGAGGTCGCCCTAACCTGCGAGATCACCTTCGCATTTCAAAAGTAAAGGAAGCTTTTATTTATAATGTTCAATAAAGTGCTTATCGCCAACCGCGGCGAAATCGCGGTCAGAATAATCCGCGCCTGCCGCGAGCTGGGGCTGCGGGCGGTAGCGGTTTGCTCCGAGGCCGACCGCACCGCCCTTCACGCTCAGATCGCCGACGAAACCGTCTGTATTGGGCCCGCTTCCCTGAGGGAAAGCTACCTGAATATACCCGCCGTCCTTTCGGCCTGCTCTATATCGGGAGCGCAGGCCATTCACCCCGGCTACGGCTTTTTAAGCGAAAACGCCCACTTTGCCCGCCAGTGCGAGCGCTGCGGCATCGCCTTTATAGGCCCCTCCCCCGGCTCGATCGAGAAAATGGGGGATAAGGCCACGGCGAGAGAAACGGTAAAAAAAGCCGGAGTACCTGTTGTTCCCGGCTCTAACGGCCTTGTGGGCAGCCTTGAAGAGGCCCGCGAGGCGGCCCGCGAAATCGGCTACCCCCTTCTTGTAAAGGCAAGCGCGGGGGGCGGCGGGCGCGGCATCCGGGCGGTGGACGGTCCCTCCGGGCTTGAGGGCGCCCTTTCGGCCGCCAGGCAGGAGGCTCTTTCCGCCTTTGGAAACGGAAGCGTCTACCTTGAAAAAAGGCTGATCCGCCCCCGCCATATCGAGATTCAGATTCTTGCCGACCGGGAGGGCAACACCCTTCACCTGGGCGAGCGCGACTGCTCTTTGCAACGGCGCAACCAAAAGGTTATAGAGGAATGCCCTTCCCCCTCGCCTCTTATGACGCCCGCGCTGCGCGAAGCTATGGGCCGGGCGGCGGTTCTCGCGGCAAAGGCGGCGGGCTACCAGGGCGCGGGAACGGTAGAGTTTTTGCTTGATTCCGACGGATCCTTCTACTTTATGGAGATGAACACCCGTATCCAGGTCGAGCATCCCATAACCGAGCAGGTAACGGGCGTAGATCTCGTAAAGGCGCAGATAGAAATCGCCGCCGGAAAGCCCCTCGCCCTTAGCCAGGGGGATATAGTTATGCGTGGCCACGCCATAGAGTGCCGCGTCAACGCCGAGTGCCCCGAAAAGGGCTTTCGCCCCTCCCCCGGAACGCTGCGGGCGCTCCTTGTCCCCGGCGGCCCCGGCAT
>JAITVF010000069.1 GCA_031285945.1 Oscillospiraceae bacterium | reverse complement strand
CGCCTCGGAATATATGGACGTTGAAATCGTAAGGGAGGGCTTTAAGTACACACTGCGCTTTGAGCACGGCGAAATAGCGGGGGAGATGCTTAAGGAGCAGACCGGTAAAAAGCAGACCGGCACCGTTATCCGCTGGAAGCCGGATTTGCAGGTGTTTACCGATATAAACGTGCCCGAATCCTACTACGCCGATATCCTAAAGCGGCAGGCCGTTGTTAACGAGGGGCTTGTCTTTTTGCTCCGGGTAGAAGAAGAGAGCGGCTTTAGAGAAGAGAGCTTTTGCTACAAGGAGGGTATCGTAGACTATATAAAGGAGCTGGCCGGAGAGGAGACCCTTACCCCCGTCCAGATCTGGCAGGGGGAAAGAACCGGTCGCGACCGGGAGGACAAGCCCCCCTATAAAGTAAAGCTGAACGTTGCGCTATGCTTCTCCAACCAGGCAAGGGTTCTCGAATATTATCACAACTCAAGCTTTCTCGAGCACGGCGGCTCTCCCGACCGCGCCGTAAAGAGCGCCTTTGTATACCAGATAGACAATATGCTCAGATCCCAGAACAAATACCTAAAGAACGAAAGCCGCATCACCTTCCAGGATATCGAGGATTGCCTTATGCTGATATCCTCATCCTTTTCCACCCAAACCTCCTACGCAAACCAGACCAAGAAGGCTATCTCCAACCAGTTTATCTACGAGGCCATGAACGAATTCCTCCGCCACTGCCTGGAGGTCTACTTTAAGGAAAACCCCGACGCCGCCCAAAAGATCGCCGAGCAGGTACTTATCAACCGAAGGAGCCGCGAAAACGCCGAGCGTACCCGCCTTAATCTTAAAAAGAAGCTTGCCGGCAGCGTAGACCTTATGAGCCGGGTGCAAAAGTTTGTCGACTGCCGCTCAAGGGACCTCGCCAGGCGTGAAATATACATCGTTGAGGGCGATTCCGCCCTGGGCGCCTGCAAGCTTAGCCGTGACAGCGAGTTCCAGGCCATAATGCCGGTGAGGGGTAAAATCCTGAACTGCCTCAAGGCCGATTACGATAAAATATTTAAGAGCGATATAATCACAGACCTGTTGAAAGTTCTCGGCTGCGGGGTTGAGGTCCGCTCAAGGGCAAACCGCGAGCTGCAAACCTTTGATATAGCCAATCTTAAGTGGAACAAGATAATCATCTGCACCGACGCCGACGTCGACGGCTTCCAGATACGCACACTTATTCTGACCATGCTCTACCGGCTCACCCCCACCCTTATCGAGCAGGGGTATGTATATATAGCCGAAAGCCCCCTTTACGAAATTACCGCCAAAGATAAAACCTGGTTCGCCTACACCGAGGCCGAAAAGAGCAAAGCCCTCGAGGAAATAGGCGGCGAAAGGCACTCGATCCAGCGCTCGAAGGGATTGGGCGAAAACGAGCCGGAGATGATGTGGCTCACCACCATGAACCCCGAGACAAGGCGGCTCATAAGGGTTAACCCCGCGGGCGCGGAAAAAACCGCCGAAATGTTCGAGGTGCTGCTCGGCGACAATCTTGCGGGCCGCAAGGAATATATCGCGGCGGTAGGCCCTGAGTATCTGGACGCGGTCGACGTAAGCTGATAGCCTATAGCGCATAGCCGTTAGCGCGGACAAAGTGCGCTGCCCATGCATTTATAATTCACACGGCCCATAGGGCTCGCTATTTTTAAGCTGCTGTTTTTCAGCAGCTATATGGGGGTTGACCAGATAGAGTGGCTTTGAAAAAAGAGCCCAAAGGGCCGGGGGGGAAGAATACCCGGGGCAAAGAGCCCAAGGCCGTTATCGAAAACGCCGGCGTGGTAATTGAACAGCCCATTACCGATACCCTGGAAAAAAACTATATGCCCTACGCCATGAGCGTAATCGTTTCCCGGGCTATCCCCGAGATCGACGGCTTTAAGCCGTCCCATCGCAAGCTTTTATACACAATGTATAAAATGGGACTACTTACGGGAGCGCGCACAAAATCGGCTAATATAGTCGGCCAGACCATGCGGCTGAATCCACACGGGGACGCCGCCATATACGAGACTATGGTCCGCCTCGCCCGGGGCAACGAGTCCCTTCTTCACGCGTGGGTTGATTCAAAGGGCAATTTCGGTAAGGCGTACTCGCGGGATATGGCCTGCGCCGCCTCACGCTATACAGAGGCTAAGCTTTCGGCCATAGCCAGAGAGCTCTTTTGCGATATAGACGCCGACACGGTAGATTTTACCGACAACTACGACGGCACCATGAAGGAGCCGGCCCTGCTGCCTGTTACCTTTCCGTCTATTCTTGTAAACGCCAATATGGGCATCGCCGTCGGCATGGCGTCTTCAGTTTGCTCCTTCAACCTCCAGGAGGTATGCGAGACCGCGGCGGCAATACTTAAAAACCCGGGGCACGATATCCTGTCTACGCTAAGAGCCCCCGACTTTGCCGGGGGCGGGTACGTCGTTTACCGTGAAGAGGATATGCAAAGGATCATCGACACCGGCAGAGGGGGCGTCCGGGTGAGGGCGCGCTACACCTTCGACAAAGCCTCGGGCTGTGTCGACGTCACCGAGATTCCCCCAACCACAACGGTCGAGGCCGTGATGGATAAGGTTGTCGATCTCATAAAGTCGGGTAAAATCCGGGAAATAGCCGACATGCGCGACGAAACCGACCTTTCGGGCCTTAAGCTCACCATAGACCTGAGAAGGGGCGTCGACCCCGACCGCCTGATGCAGAAGCTCTTTAAGATGACCCCCCTTGAGGACAGCTTTTCTTGCAACTTTAATATCCTCATAGCGGGAACGCCCCGTGTGATGGGGGTGAGGGAGCTCCTTTGCGAGTGGGGCGCCTTTCGCCGGGAATGTGTCAGGCGCAGAACCTTTCATACCCTTAAAAAGACCAAGGAAAAGCTTCACCTGTTAACGGGGCTTTCTAAAATACTGCTGGATATCGACAAAGCAATAAGAATCGTGCGCGAAACACAGCAGGAGAGCGAGGTTGTACCCAACCTGATGATCGGCTTTGGAATAGACGAAATCCAAGCCGAGTTTGTGGCCGAAATAAGGCTTCGCAACTTAAACCGCGAGCATATACTCCGCCGGCTCAACGAGGCCGACGCCTTAAAGGCGCAGGTGGCCGACCTTGGGGATATCCTAAAAAATCCGGACAGGATACGCGATATAATCATAAACGAGCTTATGGAGGCCTCGAAAAAATACGGCCAGCCACGCAAAACATTGCTATACTACCCCGAGGATGAGAACGGGGAAGAGGAAGAGGAAAGCGTTCCCGATTACCCCGTTCACCTCTTCTTTACGAAGGGCGGCTATTTTAAAAAGATAACCCCGCAATCCCTGCGGATGAGCGGCGAGCAAAAGCTCAAAGAGGGGGACGCCGTGGTTTCGGAGGTTGCCGCCTCCAACAGCGCGGGGCTTTTGTTCTTTACCGACCGCCAGCAGGTTTACAAGGCCTGCGCCAACGACTTTTCCGACACCAAGGCAAGCGTCCTGGGCGACTACATCCCCGCTAAGCTCGGGATGGACGAGGGCGAAAACGCCCTGTTCATGGCGGTAACGTCCGATTATTCCGGTTACATGCTCTTCTTCTTCGAAAACGGCAAGGCTGCCAAGGTGGATCTTTTGGGCTACGCCACTAAAACTAAGCGCAAAAAGCTCTTGGCCGCCTATTCCGACAAGTCCCCCCTGGTTGCGATCTTTCAGATTGCGGAGGACGCGGAGTATCTTATAAGGGCCAGCAACGAGAGAACTCTTCTTATCCATACCGGGGCGCTTTCCCCCAAGGCCGCCAAAAATACCCAGGGGGTGCAGGTGATGAGCCTGCGCAAGAACCTGGTTGAGACGGTAGTCCCCTACCGTGAGGGTATTCTGCGGGATCCGCACCGCTTCCGGGTTAAAAGCCTGCCGGGTACGGGAATATTCCCCAGGGCCGAGGATAAGGGCGAGCAGCTTACGCTGTAGGCCGCTACACGCCTGTCTCCCGCACCCATTTAGCCACCTCCGCCACCGAGTCGGCGAAGCCCGTTATGGGGCGGTATCCCGTTTCCGCCGCTATGGGGGAGATATCGAACCAGTCGGGGCCAAAGCGCAGATTATCGCCGGGGAGCTTTCCGATTTCGGGAAAGACTTCGCCGCCCAGAATCCTGCCAGTCTCGTCAAGCCATTGGTGAAGGGGCCTCGGCGAGCCCGAGCCTATATAGTATTCTCGCCGGGAAAGGCGCTCGGCGCTACCCAGCAGCCTGAGCCCCTGCGCCACGTCTCTGGCCGACACAATGTCGTAGGGGGTAGCGGCGGGGCCCATGGGGGTGCTTTTGCCGGCCAGAAGATCGGCTACGACATACGCCATCATCTGGTCTTTTTTAATATATCTTCCTACTGGGTGGCATATTGTGCACCAGACAAAGTCGGTTTCAAACTTTAAGGCGAGATGGTCCGCCATCCGGTGTGAGTACCCTTTGCTGAGGATATAGAAATCGGAGTTCCCAAAGCGCCCGGATTTTTCAATCTGCGGCTCCAGCCTTTCATAGACGGTGCCCAGCCCCACAAACCGTTTGCAGCCAAGGCGGTGGGCGGTAAGCAGCGCGTTAAGGGTGAGCTCCGCGTTTCGTGTCTGTATGAGCGGGTCGCCCCTGCCCGGCCCCGAGGCGCTTGCCCACGCGAGGTGGTAGAATACATCGGCGGGGGGAAGGTCATCCATATCGGTGAATATGCTAACCCCGGCGAGAAGCTTTTTTTGCGCCGGGGTCTTTTCGCGGCAGAGGGCGTACACCCTGTAGCCGTGACCTGTAAGCTCCTCTGTCAGATGCAGGCCTATAAACCCGCCCGCGCCCGTTACAATTGCCGTTTGCATAATAAATGCCCTTCCCTTCTTATATAGTCGATCGGCTATATTGCGTAATTGCGAATGGGGCCCGCCATTAATGCGGTCACACCGGCCTTGTTGCCCGGACGTGAAAGTCCCTGATAAGCATCCGCGCTCTAAGCTCCTCGCGTTTTTCCTCCGGGCAGCTTGCGGATATTAGATTCGCGGCCTCTATTTCATTATGGCTCCCCAAAAATTCCCCGGGGAGGATAAGGGCGCCGGGGCAGCCCATTGCGGCCAGCCTTTGGGCAAGGGTCGTTTCAGATATAACGGTTGGCATATCGGGGGCGGCGTCGGCTATCCCCAGCATTTTTTGCGCGTAAGCCGCCGAGGAGGTATTGCGCAGCTTGAACAAAAGCTGCCCGCCGGGATTTAAGGCTTCGAGCAGCGCTTCGAGCAGGCCCATGGGATCAAGGTAGAGGTTAACGGGCACGCCCGCGATTATAAGATCAAATTTACGCGCAGACAGAGCCTCTCTTATATGCGAGACTCTGTCTAAAATCACTTCGTCGGCAACCGTGTAAAGAATGGGGTAATACTTTGCCTCGGAGGAAAAAGCCGCGCTCGTGGCGTTAAAGATTCCGCGGGCGCGAAGGGCGTTCTTTAAGTCCAAAAGCCCCTGCCCCGCCTTTACGTCCACCGACAGCAGGGCGGGCGTTTCTTTTATAGGCGGGGACATGATAGATGCGAGGGGCTTTTCGAAGGCGCAGATATCGCCGAAAAAAGAAAGCCCGAAGGAGAGATGAGCGGTGGAGCGTGAGATATATTCGCGCTGCCTTATCTTTGCGGGGCTGTCCCCCGCAAAGCCATAGCTTTCCTTTTGGCTGTAGTCGTGGTTGTGGTGCACCCAGGAGTCGCCCAGCAGCATAACCCTGTACCCCGCAAGGCGTATGGCTATGTCGTAGCAGAGCTCAGGGCCGAAGGGATTTGCGGGGGTAAGGCAGCCGAGAAGCTCCCTGCGGAACATCCAGGCCACGGCCGCTACATAGATTCGCTCCTCCCATTTTTTGGGGTCATATGCGTTGAAGGCCTTAGCGGCGGCCTGCATTTCTTCGGAGGAGCCGAAGGAAAGCCCCGGGTTCTGCCCCATCCACGCGTTGGAGGACACGGGGTTTACCATTCCGATCGAGTCGTCGCTGTCCAGCGCCCTTATCATGTTGAATATGGCGTTTTCGGTTACAAAGTGATCGTCGTTAAGGTGGAGTATATAGTCGCCCTCGCAGTGGCTCCACAAAACGCTCCAGCCCCGGGCCGCGTTAAAGTAGGGGCCCATGTTGTCCTTCATGGCGATTATCTTTTTGCGCGGGTGAAAAACCGATTCCATAAACGCAAGGGTCTCTCCGCCGTCCTCTGAGGCGTTGTCCATCAGCACCAGCTCGTAATCGAGCCCCGCCGGCGCAAAGTCGAGCAGGCAGCCTACGCAGGCTTTGAGAGACTCGAGATTGCGGTGAGACATTACCGCCACAGAAAGCTTTGGCGAGCCCTTGCTTTTTGCCGCCCGCCAGAAGTATCCGCCAAGGGCGCATTGTGAGGGCAGCTCTTTGAACTCAAGCTTGCCGGGCGATTCTCTCTCGATAATTATCTTGCTCACCCGTATCACTCCCAGCTATAAATAAGAAAAGCTCTTATCCTTTTCGCTCATTATAAAGGGGGGAGAAAGAGGCCACTCAATGGCAAATCGCGGCTCGTCGAAGCGAAAGCCCCTTTCCGCTCCCGGTTTATAGAACTGTGTTGTGAAATACAAAACCCTCGTATCTTCGGTCATGGTAAGGTACCCGTGGGCGAAGCCCTTTGGCACGTAAAGCGAAAGCCCGTTTTCCGGCGAGAGGTTGACCCCGTACCACTCGCCGAAGGAAGGCGAGTCCTTTCGCGTGTCGACGCAAACGTCAAAGACTTCCCCCTGGATACAGGTCACTATCTTATCCTCGGCGGCCTCCCCCCGCTGTGACTGCAGCCCCCGCAGAG
>JAITVF010000044.1 GCA_031285945.1 Oscillospiraceae bacterium | reverse complement strand
AATACCCCTTGTGTTCTTTTGTTGTCTCTACGCTTGTGAAATACTCAGTGATTTTTGTATTCTTTTCCATCCCTTACATTCTATCACTTCTTGAACGTTTTGAAAATTGATTTCCGTGGATATAAAGAGATATAAAACGCTACAATAGCGTGAATGATCAAATCAGCGGCAAACGGCAAAAACGGGTCGGAGAGCCTGAGGCTGTCCGGCCCGGAAATGCAAGATGGGAGGCGCTGCGTCTTCTATTCTTTTTGCGCCGACCAAAATCTTATCTGCCCGCCGAATTGGGGGACTTCTACCCCGGTAAGCCCTTTCGCGAGGGCCTCACCGCCGGTTTCGAAGTACAGGGGTATTATGCCCGCGTCAAAGAGAAGCTGCTCCTCCGCCTCGCGGAACCTTTCGGCCGCGCCCTCTTCGGTTTCCTCGGCGGCGGCTGAGGCGAGGCTTTCGTCAAAGCGGGAGTTTTGGTAGCCGAAGTAATTCTGGCCGCTGTTGCTACCAAAGGCTCCCAGCAGAACGCCGGGGCTTCCTGCGGCGGGTGTAAAGGGAAAGAGCATCATCCGGTATTCGCCTGTCCTCAGAATTTCCTCGAGCTCGGCGCCGGTGCGCTGCTCAAAGACCACCTCGGCCCCCAAGGTTCGCCGCCAGCCCTCGGTTATTATCTTCATGTAATCGCCATGCCTGCCCGACTCGGGGATATGAAAAACCGTATGGGGCATTCTTCCCAGCTCAAGGATATCAAGAGCCCGGTCGTAAAGCTCCTTGCCCCGCCCGGGGTCATATTCAAGGGGATAGCCGTACCCGGCTTTATCCCGGTAGTCCAAGGCTCCGGCTCTCATTCCAGGGGGCGCAAAAACGCCTGTAACCGTAAGGTTTGCCGGCAGCACCTGCGAGAGGGCCTCCCTGTCGGCGGTCAGGCTGAGGGCTTGGCGGAGGAGGGCGTTGCGAAAGGCGTCTCGCCCGCCGTTAAAGACGACGCACCACACCGTTCTCTCAAGCGGGATAAGCTCGGCATCCTCCTCCGCCCGCGAAATATCCGCGCCGGAAAGATAGACAAGGTCGCTGTTCCCCGCAAAAAACTGCCCGACGGGATCCTCCCGCCCGATATACAGGGTAACCCTTCCAGGCAACGCCCGGTATTCCCCGCCGTAGCCGGGATTGGGGGTGAGGTAAAGATAGCGGGTGTTGTCCCACCGGCTGAGGATAAAAGGCCCGTTGGAGTAAACATATTCGATAGCCAGCCCGTAGCGGCCCTTGGCCTCGTTGTAGATTTCCTCGTTGCAGGGCAGGGCGGGGGTTTCGGCCAGAAGCTCCGCGAAAACGGCGCTGGGCCGCCTGAGCTTAAAAATTACCGTGTGCCCGTCGGGAGAAGAAACCCCCAGCCTTTTTAGAGTAGCCTCACCGGCAAGAATCTCCTCCCCCCCCTCGATGACGGCGTAATCCTCGGCAAAGGGTGAGAGAGCCTTGGGGTTAAATATCCGCTCAAAGGCAAAGACAAAATGTCTCGCTGTAAGGGGCTCGTTTTCCTCCCAGGCGGCGTCCTCCCTCAGGGTAAAGGTATAGGTGAGCCCGTCGGCCGAAACCTCCCAGCTTTTTGCCGCCCCCGGCAAGAGCTCTCCGTCCGGGCCCTTTACAAGCAGCCCTTCCATTAAATTGCCCAGTATCATCCTCGAGTCTGGGTCAGTTGCAAACTGGGGGTCAAGATTTTCGACGGGGCCTTCTATATCCATACGGATGACGTCTCCGTCGGCGCAGCCAAAAAAGCATACGGTCAAAAGAGCGGCGAGCAGTATAACGCCAAAGCCTCCGCGCACAGGAAACGCCCCCCCCTCTCTTTCAACGCGCAAATCACAAATCGCAAATCACAGTTATTGCTTATTATACCATAGTAGCGAAGCGAATATGGTATAATAGCGCATCCAAAGGCGGTTGCCGCCCGCAGGCGGCGAGCCGTTGCGCATAAAGTATAATAGCCCGCCATTTACGGCTATTATTCCTTGATCAGCTCTCGATATAGCAGGAGCCCAAGCGCGGTTTTTGCGTCGGTTATTCTTCCGTCCCGGCAGGCTTCAAGGGCGTCGCTGGGCGAAAGCCGTTCGACCTCGAGGAATTCGTCGGGATCAAGGTTGGTGGCGGAGGGAGTCAGGCCCTCGGCGGCATAAAAGTGGAGCTTTTCGGTCAAATATCCCGGCGTGGGGTAAAAGAAGCCGAGGCTTTTTACGGCCGCGGGTCGGTAGCCGGTTTCCTCCTCAAGCTCCCGGGCGGCGCATACGGCGGGATCCTCGCCCGGCTCAAGCTTTCCGGCGGGAAGCTCCAAGAGAGCTTCGCCTACGCAATAACGGTACTGGCGTACCATAAGGGCCTTACCCTCCCAGACGGCGATAATCACCACGCCGCCGCCGTGCTCCACCACCTCGCGGGTGGCAGTCGCGCCATTGGGGAGGCGCACCTCGTCCAGGTGAAGATTCAATATCTTCCCCCTGAAAATAGTTTCCCGGGAGAGTGTTTCAAACTTTGAGTTCATGATGGCTTCCTCCAGACTGCTCAAAAATTTTCGGATTGTCCGGGCGGATGATACAACCTTACACCTTCATATATATGGACTGGGAGGAACCGCCCCGGAGCCTGTCGCATTTTACGGGCAGGCCGGAGCTTGCCCGATATGGAGGTGCCGTTATGTCAGAATCGTTCTACAAAAATCCCCCAGACCACGAAAGCCTTATGGAATATATTCGCCTGCTGCGCGAGTCCTACAGGTCCCTTAAGGTTTTTCCGATAGGCAAAAGCCTGCTGGGGCGGGAAATCACGGCCATGTGCATAGGCAATCCCGTAGGCGCCACCCTTATGGCGGGCGCGGTTCACGGGCTTGAGTGGTTAACCTGTATGCTGCTCGTTAAATTCTGCGAGACCCTTCTTTCGGCGCTGGAATCGGGGGGGAAGGTTTCGGACGTGGATGTCGGCCGGGCGCTGGGGAGCCGTTCTCTGGTTATAATTCCCTGCCTTAATCCCGACGGGGTGGAAATAGCGCTTAGGGGAAGCGACGCCGCCGGAAGATATAAAAGCCTGGTAGACGCCCTGACCGGTGATCCGGGCAATATATGGCAGGCCAACGCTAGAGGGGTGGATTTAAACCACAACTTTGACGCCGGCTGGCGGCTCGCCCGCGCAATGGAGGAGGAGGCCGGAATCACCGGGCCCTCTGCGGGGAGGTACGGCGGTGATCACCCGCACAGCGAGCCCGAGAGTATAGCCATAACCACCTGCTGCCTTACATACCAGCCCCGGACTCTTTACGCCTTTCACTCACAGGGGGAGGAAATCTACTACCGTTACGGGGACAACACCCCCGAGCGCAGCCGTATGATGGCCCAGGTTCTCGCTTCCTCTAGCGGCTATGCGGTGGGCAGCCCCCCCGATATGGCCGCCCACGCGGGGCTCAAGGACTGGTTTATCGAAAAGTTCCGCCGCCCCGGCTTCACTGTAGAGGTGGGAAAAGGAAAGAATCCCCTGAGCCTTGACCAGCTGCCCGCCCTTTACCGCCGCACGGAGGAAATGATGATGATAGCGGCTCTGCTGTAATCGATTCCCTCTATTTACCTGTGTTTCTCCCCCACCGGGGGGAGAAACACAGGTAAATAGAGATGCTAAATCATATATTTTTTATTCTGCGGTAATCCAGATAGCCTTCAAGCAGTATGGTGGCGGCTACCGCGTCCACCACCTGCCGCTTTTTACCCGGCCTGGTTGTTCCCTGATTGAGGGCTACGTGTGCCGCTATGGTGGTGCCCCGCTCGTCCCATAAAATAACCTTTGCGGGTGCTACAAGCTCGCCGAGCGCTTTGGCAAAGCGTTCGCTCATAACGGCCCGCTCGCCTATTGTGCCGTTGCGGTTTTTAGGATAGCCTATAAGAATCAGCTCCGCCTTTTTTTCCGCCGCGATTTCGGCAACTCTTTTTATGAGCCTTTCCCGGTTGGTTTCGTGAACGGTGCCGGCGGGGAAGGCCAGCATCTCGCCCTTGTCGCACAGGGCAAGCCCGGTGTGCGCGTCACCCGGGTCTACAGCCAGTATTATCATCGCGTTTTCTCCTGTGGGCGGCGGGATATACTCCGCGCCCCCTTGCAATCTGCGGCCCTTTGCCTTATACTGATTGATGCGCGCCGGAGCTTGCCGGAGGCGCAAAGTAGTTTGCCGTGGGGGGCCTTTTATATGATACCTAGAAAGATAACCAGCAACAATATAGCGCTATGCTCAATGATCGCGGCGGTGTATACCGTTCTTTGCCTCACAACCCCTTGGACCAGCTACGGGGCCTTACAGGTGCGTATCGCAGAGGCTCTGACCCTGCTGCCGGTTCTTTCGCCGGTGGCGATCGGCGGCGTAACCCTGGGGTGCGTAATATCCAACCTGGCAGGGGCTCTCACCGGGATGAACCCGATCGGCTATATAGACGCCGTGGTGGGCTCCGCCGCCACACTTATAGCGGCGATCATTTCCTATAAGCTGCGGGATGTCCGCTATCGCGGGCTGCCCCTTATGTCGGCGCTTGCGCCTGTGGCTATAAACGCCGTGGTGGTAGGCGCAGAGCTGAGCGTGCTGTTTGAGGGCACCCATTTTTTCCTGAC
>JAITVF010000015.1 GCA_031285945.1 Oscillospiraceae bacterium | reverse complement strand
GGGCAACGCGAGGGGCGGCGCCATCGGCGACGTTCTGGCCGAGGTGCTCGCGGCCTCGGGCCACACGGTAACCCGGGAGTTCTATATCAACGACGCGGGCAACCAGATCGAAAAATTCGCGGTCTCGCTCGAGGCGCGATATCTCCAGCTCTATAAGGGGGAGGATGCGGTAGCCTTCCCGGAGGACGGCTACCAGGGCGAGGATATCCGCGACCGCGCAAGGGAGTTCGCCGAAATTAACAAGGACAGATTTGTAGACGCGCCCTCGCAGGAGCGCAAAAAAGCGCTGGTCGGCTACGCGCTACCCGCCAATCTCAGCGGCATAAAAAGAGACCTGGCCGAATACAGAATAAGCTACGACGTCTGGTTCCACGAAAGCTCCCTCTACGAGAGCGGCCTCGTAGATAAGGTGGTGGGCATGCTTAGCGACAGGGGCCTCACCTACGAGCGTGACGGCGCCATATGGTACAAGGCGAGCGAATTCGGCGCCGAAAAGGACGAGGTCTTAATACGGGCCAACAAAAACGCCACCTACTTTGCCGCCGATATCGCCTACCACTACGATAAATTTGCCATTCGCGGGTTCGACCAGGTGATCGACGTATGGGGCGCCGATCATCACGGGCATGTCGCCAGGCTCAAGGGGGCCATGGACGCGGTGGGGCTTTCGGGGGACAGGCTCGATATTGTTCTTATGCAGCTTGTACTCCTTATGAAGGACGGCGAGCCCTATAGGATGAGCAAGCGCTCGGGCCGCAGCGTAACGCTCCGCGATCTCTTTGATCTGGTGCCGGTCGACGTGGCGCGGTTCTTCTTCAACATGTCCCAGCCCGCCTCCACCATGGATTTCGATATGAATCTCGCCGTTGAGCAGTCCAGCCAGAACCCCGCCTATTACGTCCAGTACGCCCATGCCCGCGTATGCAGCATTTTTAAAAAGCTTACGGCAGAAGGCGTAGCCCAAAGGGCGGTCTCAGATAATGAGCTTTTGCTGCTTAACTCGCCGGAGGAGCTCGCCCTTATCAGAAAGCTTTCCCTCCTTCCCTCCGAGATAGCGCGGGCGGCCTCCCGGCTCGACCCCAGCGGCCTCACCCACTACGCCGGGGAAGCCGCCGCCCTGTTCCATAAGTTTTACGGAAACTGCCGGGTGCAGGGGGAGGATGAACCGCTCATGCAGGCCCGTATGAGCCTCTGCGCCGCCACTAAAACAGTGCTGGCCCGGGTGCTGAGCCTTCTGCGGATAGAAGCGCCCGAGAGCATGTGAGCTAACCGGGGGTGTTATGCGGGTGTTGGATTTTACAAAGCCCCCGATGCCCTAGGGGGATATGGCGGGATTAGCTTGAAATAGTATAAAAATTAAGAAGCTGTGTTAAGGACTGATAAGCATGACGTACAAAATCTACCGGGTTGAGGATACCTCTGAGCTTGATTCGGTTCCCGTGGCCGTTATAAAGGACTATCCCCTAGAGAAGCGCGACTATAAGCCCTATGCCCCGGCTATTCTCTGCCGGACACTGCCGAGCCTTATCCTCCGGATGTGGGCCGTGGAGGTTTCCCCCCCCCAGGGAAGCGAGCTGCTGGCCCTTCTCGGCCTCTTTGGCGATGGGACCGCCCCACTTCTCGCCGCCTTTACCCCAGGGGACGGCTTTTCACTTTCGCTCATGGCAAAAGGCGGCGCAGCGCGCCACCCCCTGCCCGAGGGGCTTATCCTCACCCCCCACAGCGGCGAGGATCTACAGGGAATTTACTGGGGCGGCACCGCCGTAATACCCCTTAACGCCCTCGAAAAAATCGGCGGCGGGTTTTCCCTTTTAAAAGGCAGCGCCTTTCCCGGCAACTTTTACAAGCTCTGCCCCGGCCCCCAAATGGCCCATCAGGGCAGCTTTTTCCCCGCCGATTTCAAAGCCGACCCCTTCTCGCCCGGCAGCATGGGCAAGTTACTGGTAATCTAATTTAATACTACTCCAGGGTTAAAATCGTTTCAAGACTTGCGAGGCTTTTTATCGCGGAACTGTATGATTATCTTTTCGATAAAAAAGGGGAAGCTACCTTTTGTGTGGCTTCCCCTTTTTGGCGGCCCCAATCTGTAAACAATCTGTTAAAGGCCTTGACAAAACGAAGATAACGTGATAAATTGTTTTTAGCACTCGAAGGCATAGAGTGCTAAAAACGGGGTAACCTTTCACTCCGCCGCGAATAGAATGGAAAGGGAGGCGAGGGTGTGAAGCTTAGCGACCGCAAGAAGGCCATTCTTTCCGCGGTGGTGGAAACATATATACAAACGGGGGAGCCGGTGGGCTCAAAGCTTTTAGCCTCAAGGCTGGGCTTTAAGGTCTCGCCGGCCACCATACGCAGCGACATGGCCTGGCTTTTTGACATGGGCTACCTGGAGCAGCCCCACACCTCGGCCGGAAGGGTGCCCTCCCACCTGGGTTACCGGGAATATATCGATTCGCTTATGCGCCCCGCCGCACTGACAAGGGCCGAAAAGGACGAGATCGACTCCCTCTTCAACGTAAAAAATCCCGACCCCGACAAGCTTTTGGAGGACGCCGCCGGAGCCCTTTCCGACTACACCGGATGCGCCTCGGTAACCTCGTCAATAACGCCTAAAACGGTTCGGATCCGCCGCCTTGAGCTTATTCACGCGGCCCCCAGAACAGTGGTAATTCTTCTTATCGCCTCAAACGGCGTCATCCGCAACAAGGTCTTGCGGGTGGATTTTGACGTTAACGATAAAATTCTCGAATTTTTCGACAAATTCGCCAACTCAAGGCTGGCGGGGCTGAGTATCGAAGCCATTTCGTCCTCCTATATAAACTCGGTATCCACAACCCTGGGCGAATACGCGCGTATATTTAACCCCATCCTGGCGGCCATATATGAGCTGTGTAAGGATATAAGCGATGGGCAATACTATCTTAGTGGCAGCGTAAAGCTGCTGGAATACGACGAGCTTAGCCGCCTCTCGCGCGATATGCTCCAGATGCTTGAGCGGCGCGACAGCCTCCAGGAGCTCTTCTCCCCCGGCTCCCGCGATTTGCGGATTATAATCGGCAAGGAAAACCACTCTATGGAGCTTGCCGACGCCTCGGTGGTTATGACCAACTACAGCGTCGGCGGGGAGCCGGCGGGTACCGTGGGGCTTATAGGCCCCGTGCGGATCGACTACGCAAGGCTTATCCCACATCTCGCATATTTCGCGAGGACACTGGGCGATCTTTTGACCGACACCCTGGTGGGAGAATAAGAAGCTGCGTTCAATAGAGCAAATCGTTCTGAAAGGAGACTTAAGCGTGGCGAACAATAACAAAAAAGCCCACCCCCAGTATGAGGAAACGCCGATTTCCGACGGGGCCGAGGCAAAAGAAGAAATTTCCGAGCAGCCAGAGGCTGAGGCGGGAGATAAAGCAGCCGACCCCCCCGGGCCAGACGACCTCAGAAAAAAGTACGAGGAGCTTTTGGACCGCAACCTGCGCCTGATGGCCGAATATGACAACTTCCGCAAGCGCTCCCAAAAGGAAAAAGAGGATATCTACCAGAACGCTACGGCCGCGGCGCTGACTAAATTCCTGCCGGTGCAAGACGATTTTGAGCGGGCCTCGGCCTTCGACTGCCAGAGCGCGGAATTCCAAAAGGGCTTTTCTCTTATGGAAAAAAACTTTGCCGAGGTGTTAAAATCCCTTGGAGTCGAGCCGGTGGGCTGTGTGGGCGAAGCCTTCGACCCCCTGCTGCACCACGCGGTAATGCATATCGAAGACGACTGCCTGGGCGAAAACGTGGTAAGCCAGGTCTTGCAAAAGGGCTATAAAATGGGCGACCGGGTTTTGCGCTACGCCATGGTGCAAACGGCCAATTAGCCGTTTGCCATTATAATATTAAAAATTATACGTATATGGAGGATTATATCATGGGTAAAATTATTGGTATCGACCTTGGAACCACAAACTCCTGCGTCGCTGTTATGGAGGGCGGCGAAACCGTTATTATCCCAAACGCCGAGGGGGGCAGAACCACCCCTTCGGTGGTGGCCTTTACCCGTGACGGCGAGCGGATGGTAGGCCAGGTGGCCAAGC
>JAITVF010000013.1 GCA_031285945.1 Oscillospiraceae bacterium | reverse complement strand
TAATAGCGCACCTTGCTTTCCTCGGCGGCGGGGATCATAAGCCCGCAGGAGGCCATAAGGGTCAAAAGCCCCAGCGTCTTTAGGGCGACCGTTTTACCGCCGGTGTTGGGCCCCGTTATAACCAGCGTGTCAAACTCCCCGCCCAAAAGTATGTCTATAGGCACGACCCTTTCCCCCGGAATAAGCGGGTGCCTCGCCCTTTTAAGCCTTGTTTCACCCTCCTCGCTCAGGATGGGAATGGTCGCCCGCATCCTGTCGGCAAGGCGGGACTTCGCGAATATCAGGTCCAGCTCCAGCATGGCCCGGTAGCTTAAGATCTGCTCCTGCGCCTGCTCGCCGACCCGCCCGGTAAAGGCGAGCAGTATCCTGGTAATTTCGGCCTGCTCCTTGCCCTCCAGCTCACGTATCAGGTTATTCTGCTCCACCACCGCCATCGGCTCCACAAAAACGGTAGCCCCGCTCGAGGAGGTGTCGTGTACAAGGCCCTGTATCTCCCCGCGGCACTCCGAGCGTACCGGCACCACAAAGCGGCCGTTGCGTATGGTTATGATCTGCTCCTGGAGATACTTCTGGTATGTGGAGGAGCGTATTATACGCTCAAGCAGCTCGCGGGCCTTCTGCCCCGCCCCCCGCATCCTTCGCCTTATGTCGTAGAGCTCGGGGCTTGCGTGGTCAAAGATTTCATCCTCCGACAATATGGCCCGGGTGATTTCCTCCTCAAGCGGCCTGTCGGGAACAAGCCGCGCGAAAAAGCCGTCGAGAGAAGAGCCCTCCTCCTCGCCGCCCAGCCTCCGCCAGGCGCAGAGATTGCGGGCGGTCCGCAGCATCAGCGCGACCATAAGAAGCTCCTTCATCGAAAGCATCGACCCCACCCTGGCACGCTCGAGAATGGGAACAATGGGAACAAGACCATATATGGAGGGGCCGCCATATTTGCCGGAAAGGTAGCTCGCGTCCCTGGTGCGCTCAAGAAGGGCCTTCGCCTCCCGGTAATCGCAAGCGGGGCGAAGCGCCAGGGCAAGCTCCTTTGTCTCCTGGCAGCCGGCAAGCTCGCCGAGCATTGAAAGTATCCTCGGGAGCTCCAGCGTTTTGTGGTGCCGGTTCAGTTCGCTCATAGGATTATATCATCCATCCGTTTCGTTTGTTATCGAAATTATACCGCCAATCGTCCCGGACGCGGCCCTGCCGCGATAAAATACCGCCGGGACTTGCAGTTTCTTCTTATTTGTAATAATATAGTAAGCGTTGGATCTATTCTTGTCAAGGACGCCGTGCAGGCGGAGGGCAAAGACGTTAAAGAAAGGGAATAATACCGATGAAAATTTTAGTTATCAACGCGGGCAGCTCATCGCTCAAGTATCAGCTTATCGATATGACGGGCGAAAATGTCCTCGCCAAGGGCCTTTGTGAAAGAATTGGCATAGGCGGCAAAATCATACACAAAACCGACTCGGGCAAGGTTGAGTACGAGGCCGACTTCCCCACCCACCAGCAGGCCTTTGAGGAGCTTGTCAGGGTTCTGACCACGGGCGAGCAGGCTGTAATAAAGGACATGTCGGAAATTTCGGCCGTGGGCCACCGGGTGGTTCAGGGGGGCGACAAGTTCGCAGAATCGGCCCTCATAAGCCAGGAAATGCTCGAAGGGGTCGAAGCCTTTAACGACCTGGCGCCTCTGCATAACCCCGCCAACATAATGGCCATACGCGCCTGCATGAAGGTCTTCGACCGGTCGGTGCCCCAGGTCGCGGTTTTTGACACCGCCTTTCACCAAAGCATACCCGAAAAGGCCTTTATCTTCCCCATCCCCTACGAATATTACGAAAAGCACCGTGTCCGCCGCTACGGCTTTCACGGCACCAGTCACCGCTTTGTAAGCGCCCGGATGTACGAGCTTTTGGGCAACCCCCGGGCTAAGATCATAACCTGCCATCTTGGCAACGGATCTTCCATCACCGCCATCGACGCGGGCAAATCGGTGGATACCACCATGGGCTTTACCCCTCTCGACGGTATTATGATGGGCACCCGCTCCGGCTCTATCGATCCTTCCATAGTGACCTTTTTGCAGGAGAAGGAAGGCCTTTCCGCCAAGGAAATCGACAGTATACTCAACAAAAAGTCGGGGAATCTTGGCGTATCCGGCCTTACCAGCGATCAGCGCGACCTCAACGCCGCAGCTAAAGAGGGCAACAGGCGCGCCGCCCTCGCCTTAGAGATACAGGCCTACCAGCTGCGCAAATATATAGGCGGCTTCGCGGCCGCCATGGGCGGGCTGGACGGTATAGTCTTTACCGGCGGCATTGGCGAAAACGACCGCCAGGTCGTCGAGCGGTCCTGCGTGAATCTTGAATTCATGGGCGTCTCCCTCGGCAACCTCGGCCAAAAGGGCGAGTTCGAGGCCTCGGCACCCGGCTCCAGGGTCAAGGTATGGGTAATCCCCACCGACGAGGAGCTCCTCATAGCGCGGGACACAAAGGAAGTAGCGCGACTGTAGGCGTTTATCAGCCTGTAGCCGATACGGCCCCGTAATAAAAAAGCCTCCGGAAAGAGCGTATCTTCCCGGAGGCTTTTGCTCGGGGCTTGTTCGATATAGCTTATATTATTATTCTATGAACACATTCTTAAAAATAGGCCCCGAGCCCTTCCATTGTCCGGCGTTTTGCGTTACAATGATACAGGTGTAATTGTGTCGCATTTGCGGGAATTCGCGCGCATTATGATCGCTGTCGGCCGGCTGTGTCCGCGCGGGGATTTCCCCCGGCGAATCCGCCGCGCCTATTTCCCCTGAAAGGCAGGAACCCTCGCCGTGTTGGAATCCGTATTCATTGAAGCCGTATTTTCTGATGCCGTCGGGCTTTTTGTCGAAAAGCCGGTGGTCGGGCGTCTTTCGATAGTCAACCTTTCCGAAACTGAATATAAAGAGCTGCTGGTCACGGTTTCGTCTCACCCCTTTTTTATGGCCTCGTGGAGCTATGCGGTCGACAGCCTCTCCCCCGGCGAGAGGCTGGAGCTCTTTCCCGAAAACGAGCTGCTGGGCGAGGTATTCGCCGCCCTGACCCGCCCCGTGACCGCAACGGTGGAAATCGCGCTCTCTATGGGCGGCGGTGAGATTATACGCGAGCAAAAGGAGCTCCCCCTGCTGCCCGGCAAGGGGGCCGAGGCCCTTCCCCCCCGCTTTAAGCTTTGGGAAAAGGAGCTCCTTGGCATAAGCCCCGAAAATCCCCTTATCTGCCTTGACCCCGGCTCGCAGGGCGTGCAGCTCGCGTGCAGCTCGCCGGGCAGGCTTCTCTCTGCCTTTGCGCCGGCAAAATCAAAGGCGCCAAGGCTTTCTCCCCCGCCGGCCGGGCTCCTGCGCGAGGGCGCCGAGGGTGGGCTGTTTTCCCCCGCCTTTGCCGACACCGGCCTCCTGGACGCGGCGCTCGCCTCGGGAGTGTTATACGCCTTGCTTGACAAGGAAGTGACCGGCGGGCGGCTCTCAGCGCTTCTGCGTGAAGGAACGGCCTTGCGCGAGGAAACTGGCGCCCACCCCTTTTACCTCGCCCTGGGGGTGCTGCGCTGGTTCGAGAGCCCAAAATCTGAAAAGGCCCGCCTCGCCCCCCTTGTGCTGATGCCGGCGGAACTAAGCTTTGAGGGGGAAAGCTTTACCGTAAGGCTGCTCGACGAGGAGCCCGCCCTGAATCACACCCTGCTTGAGATGCTGCGCGGAGCCTACCGCGTAAACATATGGCCGCCCGAGCTGCCAAACGACCGGCGCGCCCTAAGCATGAACCCGGTGCTCGATACATTTTCCCGCGCTATAGCGTCTCAGGATCGCTGGAGCGTAGAGCCTGCGGCCTTTTTGGGCGTATTCGACTGCGGCCGCCACGCGATCCTTTCCGACCTGCGCGCCCGTGCCGAGGAGCTGCCCCACAACAAGGTGATCAGGAGCCTTTATTCCGGCAGGCTTGAGTGGACCCCCCCGAGCGACCTGCCGGACCCCGCCAAGCTAGACCTGCGCTACCTGCCCGCCGACCTTGCCCTTCCCTTTTCGGCCGACGCGTGGCAGCTTGCCGCAATCTGCGCCGCCGCCGAGGCCAACAGCTTTGTACTCAACGGCCCCCCCGGCACAGGTAAAACCCAAACCATAGCCAACACAATCGCCAACACTCTGTATCAGGGCAAAACGGCGCTCTTCGTCTCATCAAAGACGGCCGCCCTCAAAGCGGTAAGGGACCGCCTAGAGCTTATAGGGCTCGATAATTTTTGCCTTGACTTTTCATCACGTACCACTCAGCGCGGCGAAATCCTCGCTTCTTTGCGCAAAACCCTTAAGATGGGCGTAATAAGCCACCCGGACGATTTTCAGCGGCGGGCCGACCGCCTCTTTACCATGCGCCAGGAGCTCAACGCCGTGGCCGAGGCGCTCCACCGCAAAAGCCGCTACGGCATATCGCTTTACGACGCCATCTCCATCCACGAGGCAAACCGGCAGGCGCCCGACAGGCTTGATATCACAGACGGGCTGGCCGATTCCCTCAGCGCCCCCAATTACCAGAAATGGCTGAAAACCCTCGACCTTCTTTCTTCCTCGGCGGAAAAATGCGGGGGCCCAAAGGATCACCCCCTGCGCGAGTTCCGCAACCCGGAATTTTCCCCCGCCCTTCTCCTTGAGGCCGCCACCCTATGGCGGCAGTACTGCGCCGACCTTGTCAGGGCCGAGGCTCTCGGGAAGGAGCTCGCGGGTATCTTCGGCAGCCCCATACTCCTTCAGAGCTCTCAATACCGGGCTATGTCGGAGCTGTGCGAGCTTTTGGGCGAGGCCCCTTTTATTCCGCCAAGGCTATATGTCAGCGACGAGCTTGTCCGCCTGGGCGAAAAGCTCGCCCTGCTGCGAACCGCGGACAGGGCCCGGGCCAAGGCGGAGGAGGCTCTTATAGCCGAGTTTTCGGTGGACATATTCTCATTTGATGAGGAGGAGCTACGCGAGGAGTGGGAAAAGGCCTCAGAGGGCTGGGCGCTCTCCCGGTCTATGGGCCGCGGCAGGGTCTTAAAGCAGTTCCAGTCCATCTGCAAGCGGCGCGCCCCAGTCGGCAGAGAGGGGATCCCCGGCGTTCTTGATACGCTATCGGAATTCCACCGGGCCGAAGATATCATAAAAAGCTACGAGCCCCTCCTGGCGGAGCTTTTCGGCCCTCTGTGGAAGGATGGCCGGCCCGATTTTGACGAGCTTGAGCTTTTATACTCCCTTGCCATAAAGCTGCACAGTCTTTTGGGAATTCTTTGCGGCGGCCGGGAGGCCGGAGAGGAAGCGGGAAGGACTCTGGCGGCCACCTACTTTTCAAGGCCCGCCGCCTTTCGCGGCAAGCACGCCCCCCTTATGGAGGACTACCGCGCCGCCTTTGGAAAGATAACCGCCCTGGAGAAAAAGCTCGCCGATATTATGTGGTGCGATTTTACCCGGTTCGACTCTATGCCCGACTGGGTAAACGGCATGCGCCAGGTTTTCTCACGCCTGCTTGACAGCCAGACCCGGCTGCGCGAATGGTGCGGCTTTGTGGCGGCTCGGGTAAAAGCGGAGGAGCAGGGGATTGCCGTCGCGGCCGACGCTCTCGAGACGGGGCTTCTTCTCCCCGGCGAGCTCTCGGCAGGCTTCCACCGATCTCTCTACGGAACCATATGCGATAAAATTATTGCGGAAGAGAGCGTATTGCAAGGCTTTTCCGGCGAGGCTCTTGAGGAGGATATCCGCCGCTACGCCGAAATGGACGCGAGCTTTTCTCTTTTGGTTCGCCAGGAGCTTCTCGCGGCCCTCACCGCCCGCATACCACGGCAAAACAGCGGCGACTGCCCCGCCGACGAGCTTGCGAGGCTTAACGCCGCCCTCCGGCCGGGGGGCACGGCCCCTTCGATCCGGGAGCTGTTTTCTCTTTGCCACGCTCTGCCCGCCCTCTCGCCCTGTATGCTTATGACTCCCGAAACGGCGGCCCGCCTTATAGGGCCGGAATACCCCCTCTTTGACCTCGTAATTCTCGACGAGGCCTCCCGCATTCCCACAAGTCAGGCCGTGGGGGCGATTTCCCGCGGGCGTAACCTCATGGCGGTCGGGGACGCCGAGCAGCTGCGCCCAGCCGGCTATAACCCCGATATCCGCGAGCGCGACCGCGAAGAACCGCCCAGCGTACTCGAAAGCTGCCTCGCCATAAATATGCCTCAGTTCAGCTTAAGGTGGCACTACCGCTCCCGCAGCGAAAGCCTTTTTGCCTTTTCGGGCAAGCGTTATTACGGCGGCGGGGTATACTCCTGGCCGTCGGCGGACGGCCGGTCTAAGGTCCGGCTTATTCCGGTAAGCGCGCCGGCCGGCCGGCAAAAGAATTCCCCCGACCCAGAGGCTGAGGCTGTCGTGGCCGAAGCCCTGCGCCGCGTTGGGAATAATGGCGCTCCGCCGCAATCCCTTGGCATTGTAACTCTGAGCAGAGCTCAGCGCGATCTTATAGCCGAAGGGCTGGGCGATTTTCTCATAAATCAGCCCGCAAGCGCGCCGGAGCCCGTATTTGTAAAATACGCCGGCGACTCTCAGGGGGAGGAGCGGGATGTAATTCTCCTGTCAATAGGGCTTCCCCCCGGCAAGCTTGGCGATTTCAAAAAGAGCGGGCACAGCCTGGCTCTCGCCGACGACGCCCGCCGCTTTTTGAACGTGGCAGCTACAAGGGCAAGGCAGGAAACGCTGGTCTTTTCCTCCGCGACCCCCGAGGCCGCCGGCGAAAAAAGCGAGGAGCTCAAGGATTTTCTCGCTATGGCGCAGAGCGGGCTTTACGCGGCGGAGGCTGAATCCTCAGGGCCCCTTGAAAGAAGCGTAGCCGCCCGCATCGAAAAAATGGGCTACCAGGTCCGTCTGGGGGTGGGAATCTCAGATTATCGCGTTGATATCGGCGTGCTCCACCCTGAAAGGGAGGGTGAGTATCTGCTCGGCATCCTCTGCGACGCAAAGAATCACCGGTCGGGAGTCGCCAGGGACAGGGAGATTCTTCGCCCCGGCATACTCTTGTCACGCGGCTGGAGCGTCTATAGCATATGGGCGGTCGACTGGTTCCTGAACCCCCAAAAAGAACTGGATAGGCTCGAAAAAACGCTTTACGAAGCCCTTGATTCCCCGCCCGCGCTTCATCAGGATCCCTTCAGGATCAGGCGGATCTCCTCCGACAGTTACCCGCGCGAGGGCGGCGAGGCGATTCCTGGGGCGCGTATTAAGGCAAATCCTCCCCTTCCCGGGGTCGCCTCCGAGGCTCCCGAAGCCGAAGCCCCGCGCGAGGAAATATCTCCGCCCGATTTGCAGGAGGGCGAAGGGGAGGCCGCAGGCGCCACCCCGGCCGGGGATAGCGGAGAAGCCGCTCCCAAACCGACCGAAACAGACGAAGCGTCGCTGTTCGACGCCGAGGTTGCCGCAATCGTTAATGATATCGTTCACGAGCTCGCCACCGCTGAGCCCAAGCCTGAGCCCGAGCCTGAGCCCGAGCCTGAGCCCGAGCCTG
>JAITVF010000113.1 GCA_031285945.1 Oscillospiraceae bacterium | reverse complement strand
GGTGATTTTGAATATCGGGTATACCGTAAGAGCCACCAACAACCCCAACAACCTGGTCTTCCCCTATTACCTCTACGAGGGCGTCGGCACAGAATGACACAATCAGCCAAAGAAGGTGGAAATAATGCGTGACACGCTGCTGGATAAGATGAAGGCTCTGGCCAAATCCTACGCGCCCGAGTGGAGCTTTACGCAGGATGAGCCGGACGGGGGCTCGGTGGTGGCGCTGCTCTTTAAGGATATGCTTGAGGGCAGCCTTGAGCGCTATGATAAAGTGCTCCACAAGCACAGGATAAGGTACCTGAACCTTTTTGACCGGTTTAAGAAGGAGCCTGTTGAGCCCGCGAAAAGCTTTGTACGCTTTACCCCCGTTACAGGCGCGCCGCAGCCGGTGCATATTCCCAGAGGCACGCGGCTGCTGGCTAACAGCGAGGAGGCCGGGCGGCAGATCGTATTTGAAACTACCCACGGTATAACCGCTACCACGGCTGAGCTTTCGGCTATTTACGCGACCGACGGGTCGGCGGGCGCCATTGAGCGGATATTCCTTAAAGAAGAGGACGGCGGCGCCGAGAATAAAGAATTCACCGCCTTTGCCGTATCGGGCGAAAATCTTGAGGATCATACTTTTTTGCTGGGCTTTGAGCACGCCTTTGAGCATTTGGACAGACTTGACGTGACGGTAGACTTTATGACGCCGGACGGCGAGGCTCACGAAAAAATCCCCGATATATTGCTCGGCGACTCGATGAGCCTTTCAATCCTGTGCGAAGGCGGGTTCGAAGCTTTTGACGCGGCTCTAAGGGAAGGCGATTCCCTGCGGCTGCAAAAGGAGAGCTTTTTGCCGGGAAAGGCCGTCCTCTCGGGCAAAAGCTGCTGCCAGCTCGCGATTACCGCAAGGGAGCCGCGGGAGATGCAGCTTTGCGGCGTGCAGGTGAGATTCTCAGCCTCCGATATACCTCCCGATGAGGTGCGAGCGGGCGGAGTTGCGCAAAACGCGGCCGACTTCCGTCCATTCGGCCTTCCCATGGAGCTTTATTCCTCCTGCGAAATCGAGTCAAGAACAGTCTTCGCGCGGGTTGGGGCAAGAGTAGAGCTTTCGTTTTTTCTCCAGTTCGAAACCCTCGAGCAGCTTTTACCCGAGTATGAGGTCGCCGAGGAATACAAGATTATCATGAAACGGCCGGCTCGGGCGCCCAGGCCCGTTGTGCAGGACGTCCGCGCCGACTACGCCCTGTTCGAGTACCTGAGCGACACCGGCTGGAAACGCCTGATACACGAAGAGCACGCGGCCCTTATCTTTAACGGCTCTGAGCGGGGTGATATACGCTTAAGCTTTATTATGCCCGCCGACATTATCCGCGAGGAGCTCGCCCCGGGGCAGCCCAGGCTGCGCGTAAGGCTTTTGCGCGCAGACGGACTTTATCGGCTTCCCTGCGTACAGCATTGCCCTGTTATAAAGGGGCTGCGCCTCTCATACGAATACGCGCAAGCCCCGATTATTCCCGACGTTGCCGTGACCCGCAACAATTTTGAGAGCAGGGACATTACCTCGCTTATAAACGGCGGCAGGAACGCCACACTCTTTTACACCCGCGAGGAAAAACGCCCCGCCATTTACATGGGATTTGACCCCGCCCCCTGGGGAACGCCGCTGAGCCTTTACCTGCGGCTGGAAAACAATGCCGATTACGAGGTGGACTTTACCGCCGAGTGCCTTATGCCCGAAGGGTTTGTTTCGCAGCGCGTAGCCGACGGCACTATGGGAATGCTGCACTCGGGCGTGCTTTGCATGGTGGTTCCTCAAAACGTGGCGAAACGTCCGCTCTTTGGCCAGGAGCTTTACTGGATACGCCTAATATGCCATAACAAAGAGCTTAAGAGCTATAACCTGCCCGTTATCCGCGGCGTATATATAAACATGGCAAAGGTGGAAAACGCAAGCACCCGCACCGAGATTTTTTACCGCGACGCCTCCGACGGGCAGATGCAGGTAAACCTGGAGGAACAGGGGATTCTGACGGCAAAGGTTTACGTCAACGAGGAAAACGCGCAAGAGGAAGAAAACTGGGTGCTGTGGGAGCAATCGCGCCACTGGGAGCAGCAGGGCCGCGTATATGATATCGACCTGGCAGCGGGGCAGATTCAGATCGGCAAGAACGCCCTTTCGGCCTTTCCGCCCAAAAGAGACGGTCCGGCGGTCAGGGTTACATATCAAAGCTACCACGGCTCGGCCGCCAATGTAAAGGAAGGGGATATCTCCGCCCCGGCCGCTTCGATCCGCTATATATCTGAGGTAAGCAATCCGCTGCCCGCATATGGGGGCTACGACGGCTATAACGAGGATACCGGCGCGGCGGTTATCGCCAATATGCTGCGCACGCGGGGGCGGGCGGTGACGCGGCAGGACTATTTCGACATTATCTCCCAGATTTCCTATGGCGTCCGCCAGGTAAAGTGCCTGAGCGGGTTTGGCCCGGGTGGGGAGCCGAGAGACGATGTGATGACCATAGCGGTTCTGATCGACGAATACGAAAAGGGCAGCCATATATTTTCCGGGGTTAAGGAGGCTATCCGCGAAAGGCTGCTTGATTGCAGCGGCCTTACCCTGGCGGGTAAAACCCTTGTGCTCACCCAGCCGCGGTTTGTGCGGACATCTGTTAGGCTGTGGCTCGACTGCGAGCGTATGGACAGCGCCTACGATATGCAGCAGGAATGCGCGCGCAGCCTGCACGAATTTATAGATCCCCTCTGCGGCGGGTTTGAGGGGAAAGGGTGGGAGATAGGCAGGCTTCCCACGCCGGCCCGGCTGATCGCCTATCTGGGGATCAGGCATCCTGAGGCAGTCGTAAGTAAAATAGTCGTAACCGCCCTGTACGAAAACCGCGAGATCGAGGTCGACGATCAGATCGGCCGGCGGATAGACAATCCCTTCGCTATGGCGGTAAACGGGGAGCATACGGTGTATTGCCGTCTTATGGA
>JAITVF010000085.1 GCA_031285945.1 Oscillospiraceae bacterium | reverse complement strand
CAAACAGAGCCTTACCTTCCCGCCGCCGCCGCGCGCGTTTTAGAAGAGGCCCGCGAAAGGGGCCTCTTCCCCGCCGACGGCCGAAGGCTTGAGCTTGCACTTCTCGCCAGGCTCCGCGCCCTTTCGTTAGAAGAGCTCGCAGCCCTGCCCGACGTTTCTGAGGGGCTCGAAAACAGGCTTTATAACGCTATTCGCGCCTCTTGCTCAATAGAAGAGCTCGAGGCGGCGGTTAAAACAAAGCGATACACTCTTGCCCGGGTAAGAAGGCTTATACTCTCGGCCTTTCTCGGAATAAGGGCGGACGACGCCGCCGCGTGCCCGCCCTATATTCGTATACTGGGCTTGGGCAAGGGCGGCAGGGAAATTCTTGCCAGGATGAAAAGCTCAGCCACTCTGCCGGTAGATACCTCGCTCAAGCGCCTTTCGCGCAGAGGCGGAGGCTGCGAAAGAACCGCCGCGCTCGAAGCCGCCTCGGCCGATCTCTACGCCCTGGCCCTTCCGGTGGTTTTGCCCTGCGGATATGATCAGACCGCCCCGGCGGTAAAGGCGGACTGATTTTGCCTGTGAATCGCCTACCACCACCAGCTACGGTAACAGCAGCGGCAGCAGCAGATGGCGACCGCTGCGATAATCAGCATCCAAAACATGATTTAACACCTCTTTATGTTAATGACGGTTATCCTCTGTGAGAGGCTATACCAGTCTATGCGCAAAAGGCGCGGGACGCTACTGCTATACTTATGGGCAAGCATGGGCAAGCATGGGTAAGTATGAGTAAGGTCCTGTAATCTAAACCTTTCGCGGTTGACAGGGGGCCTTTTTGCGCGGTATAATTGGCTTGGATTTATCACACTTGCCGTTATAGGGGAGACCGCAATGGAAAAACTCGGGGAATCCGCAATCGCCATATACATGCGCGGGGGCGACAGCGAAAGGCAGGAGACTCTCTGCCGCGAATACGCCATGCTTTATCTGGGCGCCGGGGAGGACGCCGGCTACCTTGTTTATAAAGACGCCGGCGCCCTTGGCGACGGCGAGCTGCCGGGGCTCGAGAAGCTGCGGGCGGACGCGGCCTTGGGCGCCTTTGGCACTGTTGTTTGCGCGGAGCTCGGCGTTCTTTGCCGCGGCTCGGGGGAGCTTCTTGATTATTCGGGCGCCTTTCGGGAACGGGGCGTTTCGCTCATATTTGTAAAGGAACGTATAGATACGGCCTCGGGCGCGGGCAAGGCTCTTCTTTACTCCGCCGAGCTTCTTATGACCCTTGAGCGGGTGAGCGCCGCCGCCAATATACGCGACAATATGCGCTCGCTCGCAAGGACAGGCCGCTGGCTTGGCGGGGTAACCCCTACGGGCTACACCTCCCGCCGGGTTATGGACGCGGGCTCCCCCGAAAAAATCTACAGGCTGGAGCTTCACCCGGAGCAGGCAAAGACTATCGAGCTCATCTACAGCCTGTTTCTCGAGCGCGACAGCCTCTCTAGAGTAACCCAGGAGCTGGAGGCCAGGGGGATAGCTACCAAGAACGGGCGGGAGTTTTCCCGCTTTACCGTAAGGCAGATACTTGAGAATCCCGTATATATGAAGGCCGACGCCGACGCCTACGATTACTTTAGCCGCCTCGGCGCAGAGGTTTGCTCCGCCAAGGAGGCCTTTGACGGCGGGCACGGTATGATGGTTTACAACAAAACCGCCCAGCAGCAGGGCGAGACCACCCACCAGCGGGAGGTAACCGAGTGGATCGCCGCAGTGGGGGAGCATAGGGGGATAATATCGGCCGAGCACTGGATAGCCGCCCAGAATCAGCTTGCCCGCAACAAATCAAAGACGCTGCGCAAGCCCAAGAGCGACCACGGCCTTTTGGCCGAGCTTTTACACTGCGGCTACTGCGGCGCTCACATGCGGCCCAAGCTTTCCCGGCAGGACGACGGCAGCGGCGACGTTTCCTTCTCATACCTTTGCGAGCGCAAGGAGCAGAGCCGCTCGGCCGAATGCGATATGTCAAATCTTCCCGGCCAGACGGCCGACTCATCTATTCACGCGTTGCTTGGCGCGATCGACCCGGGCGAGCCCGATATCTTTCCCCCCCAGGCCGAGCGCCCCGTCACCCCCGAGGCGATTGCGGAGCAGGAGGAGCGCATAGCCGCCATGCGGGCGACCATAGCCGCCAACGACGACGGTATCTCCAGGCTGGTGTTTTCTCTCATACGCGCCATTGACAAAAACGCCTATGAGGAAATAATAAAGCAGATAGACCTTTTGCACGCCGAAAACTTTAGGCTCAAGGCGCAGATAGAATCGATGGAGGCGCTGCTGGGGGGCCACCCCCTGGCCAAAACCTGGCGCGACACCCTCTACGAGCTTTTAACCCGCTGGAGCGAGCGCTACCCCGAGATGAGCATGGCCCGCAAGCGCGCCACCCTGCGCTCACTGGTAGATTCTGTAGTCTGGGACGGCCGGGAGCTTCTGGTAAGATTCTCGGGCGGGGCCGAGTTTGCCGTAACGCCATGGGCGGAGAGCTTTTAGAGGCCGGGAATTATAGTCGATCGCAACTTAAAAATAGCGTATGCAAAGGGCCAAGACCGCAGCCTCCCGCAGGAGGCTGTGGTCTTGGCCTGTATTGATAGCGCGACCTGGGGGATTAGCTGCCGACCGCTACCCTTACTATAGTCTGCCAGGTTTCGAGGCCTACCTCGCCGTCGGGGGTGAGGCCCATTGATTTTTGGAAGTCGGCTACGGCCTTGGCCGTATCGGGGCCGTAGACACCGTCCACGGCGGGAGCCTCAAGGAAGGGATAGCGCTCGGCTATCAGGCCCAGGGAATACTGAACGGCGCTCACCTCTTCCCCGACCGAGCCCTGAACCAGCGGGGCTCCCGGATAGGCCAGCCCGCCGCCGTAGTCTTCGGCGGGCTCTGTTGCTTGCGCCGGTATTGTTTGTACCGTGGCCATTGCTTGCGCTGCCGCGCCCGTTTGCGACGCGGCGTTTGTAAGCGCGCTTAAGGTTTGTGGGCCCACTATACCGTCCGCCGCTATCCCGGCCGCTTTCTGAAAGGCGATTACCGCGGCTTTGGTCGCGGGGCCAAAGATACCGTCGGCCGTAACGTAGGGCGTTCCCCAGTTAGCCGCCGCCTGGTTTAAGAGAAGCTGCATATCCCTTACCTCGTCGCCTTGGCTGCCCTCCTTAAGAATGCCGCCCGAGCCGGTGCCGAGGGCGTTTCGCAGCGCGTTCCAGGTCACGGGGCCCACCTTGCCGTCGGCGGTAAGGCCCAGCCTCTGCTGTAGGGCTATGACAGCCGCCTGGGTGCCGGGGCCGAATACCCCGTCCACCGCTACCGTAGGCAGGCCCGGGTATCTGCCCGCCATAACGTTAAGGGCGCGTTGCAGCTCGCGAACGTCGTCGCCCCTGGCGCCGTTTTGAAGTATATAGCCGGGATAGGCGTCAAGGCCTTCGTCGCCCGGGTTTTCCGGCTCGGGCGGCCAGTTCGAGGTGATGCTCCTGAAAAGGCTGTAGAGGGCGCTCCAGGTCGACGGGCCCACCACGCCGTCGGCTGAAAGCCCCTTCATCTGCTGAAAGGCGCGGACAGAGGCCAGGGTTTTAGCGTCAAAAACTCCGCTGCGGGCAGGGGCGGGAATCTCGTCGTAGTAGGCGGATATCACGTCCAGGATATACTGAAGCTCAACCACCGCCTCCCCCCGGGAGCCCTGGCTCAGCGTGACGCTTGGCGGGGTATCGCCTATATCGTTACGCAGACCCTCGCTTTCAAGGCTTGCGAGCTTTGTTACCGCCACATACCTGCGCAGGATGGAATACCAGGTGTTTTGCCCCACAATGCCGTCCTGCGGAAGACCGAAAATCTGCTGGAATACCTTTACGGCCTGGGCGGTGGAGGCGCCGAAGGTTCCCTTAGGGTCGGTTATGGCGGGGATGAGGGGGTAATCGGCCCGGATGCGGGTGAGGTAATCCTGCAAATAACGGACCCCCTGCCCGGTGCTGCCCTGAGAAAGAACGCCGGGGAAGGTTGTGGTCGACCCGCCTATGTTGTTGGTCGTGGCGATCTGAATATCCTGGGGGTAATATTTTTTCAGGATGCTTAAGGGAGAAAGCCCCTGCCGGGCGTAATCGACCGTCCCCCACTGTGAAAGCCCGGGGCAGGTTACGGTGGTGCCGTTGCAAAAGGCCGAGAAATAGGGCTCTATTCTGCCCTGGCGGCGGATGTAGGAGTTAAAGATGCGGTCTACTATATCTGAAATGTTGCTGAAAATATTCCGGCCCTCCGCGTAGGACATATCGTAGGCGGTGGAGCTTGTGATCTGAAAGCTGTAGCCCTGGCCCCTGTACCACTCGGTGTAAACCCGGTTGAGGGCAAAGCTTATAATGGCGTAGATGTTGGCCTCGAGCGCGGCCTCGGGCCAGGTGGGATAAATTTCGCCGGAGGCTACGTTTTTAATGTAGTCGACAAAGGGTACCGTTATGTTACGGGCCGACGAGGAGGGGTTTCCCAGGTGGACGGTGATGCTCGAGGGTATGGTCACCGCGCCGAGCCTCTGCCTTCCGCCCTCGGGCGCCCCGATCTGGCGGCGGGTGGCGGACTCGTGAAGGCTGTTGTCGGGGACCGCGCTTTCGGTCGCGCCCTCTCCCGGTCGCAAATCCGTCGGCAAAACAGAATAAAGCCCGTCGTAGATCTGAACCCCCCGCTCGGTGTGGCTGCCGTACCCGGGGGCCGATACCGTTACGTCATAGGTCGCGTAATAGGGCCCCGGGTCGGCGGGGCTCATGGTGTGAGAGGCGTCTGGCGCGTTAAGCTTAACCGGCTCGGTTCGGCCGCTTGCGTCTGTTTTAAAGCTGTAAACGGTCTGCCCCTGCGATTCGATCGTTACCTGCGCCCCCGGAACGGGCATGGCCCCTCCCGCGGTTTGTGCCGTTACCGTTAAGAATCCCTGACCCATGTTGCATGACCCCCTGTATAGTTGTTATAGCCGATCAGCTATAAATCCGGACCCGAAACGCTATAAAGGCTTGCGCCTGCGTAGTAGTTTTCGAGTATTTCGCCATAAGCGCGCCCTTGCCGGGCCATGAAATCGGCGCCGTACTGTGAGAGGCCTACCCCGTGGCCGTGGCCGTATACGGTAAAGGTAAATATGCCCTCACTCTCGGTTATTTCAAAGCTGTGTGAGCGCAGCCCCAGTATGCGGCGGATGTCGGTTCCGGCTATGGCTTTTCCGCCGATCTTTATTTCGGCCACGTAATCGGAGTATGAGCGGGTTGCTTCGCCTACCCATTCGCCAGGGTCTTTTGCGAGCTCAAGGTCGGGGTATTCGTTTAGCAGCGCGGTTTTGAGCGCTTGGGCGGTAAAGGTAAGCTCTGTTTCATAGTCGGGGGCCAAAAGGTCGCCCTCGCTTACGGCGGGCTTGAGATAAGGCGCCTCGCCGGTCCAAACATTTGAGGCGTCCTCGGTTACTCCCGCCGAAATCGCGTGGTAGGCCGCGACTATCGGCTCATTGTCGTAAACCAGAACCTGCCCCGCCACCCCGTCGGCTGCCTCGCAGATTTTATTCCAGTATTCGTCGGCGGCCTCCCCGTAAAACTCCCGGGCCTTTTCCTCTGTCATATATACGAGCCGGTTTTCGGGATCGGCGGAAAAATCCGCCCCCATAAGAGCGGGGTCGGGGTTTTCAAGCTGGGTATAATGCTGGCGGAGCGCGTATGTGTGGGCGGCGACCGCCTGGGCCTTAAGCGCCTCGGGGTGGAATCTCGCCGGCATCTCGGCGGCGACCGCTCCCCGTATGTAATCACGCAAAGGAACCCTGTTGAGCTCTCCTGTGGTTTCGTCCAGGATCACGAATTCCGAAACCCCTTCTATAAGGGGAGAGTCCTCGGCCGGGGCGGCTTCGGCTTCCGGCGTTAACGCGCCCTCAGGGGAAAAGGGCTCGGGCGGCGCGTCCTCTCCCGAAAGAAGCTCCACCGGCTTGCCGGGCGGCCCCTGCGGGGTCTCGGCGGGGGCCTCGGCGGCGGGCCCGGGCAGGGCCTCTTCAGAGGGGGAAGCCTCGGGGGAAAACGTGGCCAGGGGCGCGCCAGGCGCCTGCGGCTCCCCTGCCGGCCCGCCCGCAAGCATAAGGGGAATCATCAGCATGGAAAGGGCAAACAGCCCTATTAAAAGCAAAGCGCCCTTCACCGGAGCGCACCCTCCCTTCCTGCCCGCGCAATAAACGCGGAAGAATATATTATTCTCGTCCCATATTTATGCGGGAGCGCGCGGAAATATTCCGGTTGCGCGCTTGCGCCGAGCTATTTCTAAATCAATTGCAATTATATTTGCGCGATGCTATACTGTATAAAGACGCTTCTCCCGCGGCCGGCGGGATTGGAAATAAGGGAGGCGAGGGGAAATTAAACGCGGGCGTTCCTTTTTGCCTTTCTTTATAATCTTTTTTGCGGCGCTTTTCTTTTGCCTCGGCGTTCGCGTCCGGCTCAAGCTCACGGGGGCCATAGACCCGGCGACCGGCTTTTACGAGGGGGGCGGTCTTTTTGTTACGGCCTTTAACGCCGTTTTGGCCGCCGCAGTTATCCTGCTCTTTGCCCTTTACCTGCTTCGCGATACCGAGCGGGATTATCCCGTTTACGGGCGGGAGAGGGGCCTTGCCGTTTTTTCGCTCCTCACCGGGTTTTCGATCATACTCTGTCAGATAGAAGCGCTTAGGCTCTTTGGAACGGGCGCCGTCAATCACGGAGTCGCCCTTAGGGGCGCTCCCCTTTATATTACCGGGGCCCTTGGGCTTTTGGCCGCATGGTCCTTCGTGTGGCTGGGCGGGCGGGGCCTTTTCGGTTGCCGGGGGATGTACGGCGCGGTTATTCCGCTGGCGGCGGGAATCTGGCAGCTGGCCGTCCTGGTTTCAAAATTCAACGGCTATTCAAACGTCGCCACGGTCTCCGACAGCCTTATGGCGGTTTTGTTCACCGTTTTTTCGGCGGTTTTTCTTGTGGGCCACGCGAGAACCTTAAGCGGCCTCGCGCGCCGGGACGGCCGCAACTACGCTATACCCGCCGGGTTTTGCGCCGCCCTGTGCGGCTTTATAACGGCGCTGCCAAACTGGCTGTGGATGCTTATAAACAGAACCCGCGATATTCCCGCGCCGCTGCTGGGCGGCTTTGAGAGCTTTTTTATTTTTTGCATGAGCCTTTACGCCCTTTGCTTTGTAATAAAGCTTACAAGATCAATAAGACCGGTATAACGCCGGTATCTTTTGCGATAGCCGTAAAATTTTATGATTTTGCGGCTATTGGCAAGCGTTAGTTTGGCTACCCATACAAATCTGCGCCTGGGGGATTTTCTTTTCTTGCTTACGTTGCTATAATATAAAGAATCTTTTATAGTCGCGGCTATACGCTTAAGGAGATGAAGCTGAGGATGCGCGAGCTTTTACAGGGCAACGAGGCTGTTGCGCGCGGTCTTTGGGAGGCGGGGGTTCGGGTAGTTTCGAGCTATCCCGGAACGCCCAGCACCGAAATTACCGAGTTTGCCGCCACATACCCCGAAATTTACAGCGAATGGGCCTCTAATGAAAAGGTCGCGGTCGAGGTTGCCTTTGGCGCGTCTCTTTCGGGCGCTCGTGCCTTTGCGGGGATGAAGCACGTAGGTCTCAACGTCGCCGCCGACCCGCTTTACACGGCGTCCTACACCGGCGTTGGCGCGGGGCTTGTCGTAGCCGTGGCCGAC
>JAITVF010000074.1 GCA_031285945.1 Oscillospiraceae bacterium | reverse complement strand
CGGCCCCCAGCGGCTTCATGACCGAGATACCCGCGCCTTTTCGCTCACACAGGGCGTAAAGGGCGGCGCGGTCGGGGTCGGGGCGGCTGAGCGTTTTCGCAAGGTCCCCCTCCCCCATGGCGTCGAGAACGTCCACGTCGGCGGGGCAAAGATCAAAGGCCAGGTTGACGCTGAACATCATAACATCCACAAGCCCTGTTTCTATAACCTTAGCGGCGGTTATGGGGTTGTGGGCGCTAAAGCCTATGTGGCCTATGTCGCCCTTTTCCTTGAGCTTAAGCGCGTAGTCGGCGAGGCCTCCGTCAAACACGGCCTTGTAGTCCTTCATGCTGTCCACAAAAAACAGCATACCAAAGTCGGCGTAGCCGAAAATCCTCAGAAAATCCTCAAAGTATTTGCGGACAGTGTCCATATCGCGGCTTATATCGTACTGCCGGCGAACATCGGTGGAGCCTATGTGCCCCTGAAGGTATACGTTTTTGCGCTCCGAGCCCAAGGCGGCCGCGATATTTTCGCGGACCTCCTTCCCCGGCATAAAAACGTCCATATAGTTTACTCCGCCCTCAAGGGCCGCGCGAATGGTCTCGTTAACCTGCTCCGCGGGCTTTCTGTCAAGATGCTCGCAGCCAAGGCCTATGACCGACGCCTTTTTTCCGGTTTTGCCAATATCCCGGTAAATCATGTTGCTCCTCCTGTGTCGAATAACTGTATTTGCCTTATTTTACCAGATAACGGGGAATTTTTCAATTCCCCCAAATTGCGAGAATTTTCCAAAATATTTTTTGTGAATCATCTAATAATCAAAAAATATTATTGATTATTGCCTTAGATGTTGAAATTATTTCTGCATTCGCTATAATAAAGGCAGAGATTAAACTATAATATGACCGGCAGTCCCAATACAAGAATATTTGGCTGTATATGGCGCCAGGGGGCATATTGTGATAGATTCAACCGACATTAAAATTCTTAAGGCGCTCAAGGCCAACGCCCGGGTCAACGCGTCGGAAATCGCGGGAAAAATCAACATGTCGGTTTCGGCCGTGATCGAACGTATCAAGAAGCTCGAGCTTAGCGGCGTTATAAACCGCTACACCGTTCTGCTCGACCACAAAAAGCTTAATATGGATATCGCGGCCTTTATGTCGGTCAGCATGGAGCATCCAAAATATAACGACGCCTTTGTCGAGGCCGTTAACAGTGATTCGCGGATTGTGGAATGCAACTACATAACCGGCGATTTTGATTATCTTTTAAAGCTTGTTACCACCACGACCGACGATCTCTACGCCGCCCTTAAAAACATCAAGAGCATACCCGGCGTATCTCTTACCCGTACTCAGCTTGTCCTCTTCCCAACCAAAAACGAAGTAACTATCCTGCCGGACGAGGCTAGCCGGTAGTTTTGCTCTTATTCTTTACAGCTACGCTTATATCGCTAAGAGCTTTCTTTGGCGCGGGCGCGCCGAGGGCGTGTTTTTTGCGCGGATTTTTAGGTTGTTAAGGCATCCTGACGAAATGCCTTTTCGATAGCTTTTCAAAAATAACGGGAGGTTCGCAATATGATTATCGGTATAGTTAAAGAAGTCATGCACGGAGAAAACAGAGTTTCGGCCACGCCCCAGACGGTAGCAAAAATGATAGCCGACGGCCACAACGTTCTTGTGGAGGCGGGCGCGGGCGCGGGGTCCTTTTTCGCGGATGAGCTCTACGCTCAGGCGGGCGCCGGCATACTCGCGGACGCGGCCGAGGTCTACGGCAAGGCCGAGGTTATTCTTAAGGTAAAGGAGCCCCAGTTCAACAAAGCAAAGAACTGCCACGAGGTGGACATGATGCACGCGGGCCAGTACCTTATCACCTTTATACATCCGGCTTCACCCGCCAACCACGAGATGGTCAGAAGCCTCGCTAAAAAGGGGGTCGTTTCCCTTACGCTCGACGGCGTTCCCCGCATCTCCCGCGCGCAGAACATGGACGCCCTCACCTCAATGAGCACCTGCGCCGGATATAAGGGGATACTTATAGCCGCCAATCATCTGGCCGAGTTTATGCCCCAGATGTTCTGCGCCGTGGGCAGCGTTAAGCCCGCCAGGGCCCTTGTAGTCGGCGCCGGCGTGGGAGGGCTTCAGGCCATAGCGACCGCTAAGCGCCTGGGCGCCGTTGTACACGCTATGGATATCCGCCCCGCCGCGGTAGAGCAGGCGCAGTCTCTGGGCGCAAAGATTATCGACACCACCGTTCCCGCCGAGGAAGCCGTGGGCGCCGGCGGCTACGCCAACGCGCTGAGCGGCGAATGGCTCGAGGCCGAGCGCGCCGTTCTCGCCGAAGCTATTAAGGATATGGACATAGTTTTCCTCTCCGCTCTGGTTCCCAGCAAGCTTGCCCCCGTACTTATCACCGACGAGATGCTCAAGGGAATGAAGCCCGGCTCCTGCATCGTAGATATCTCGGTAGACCAGGGGGGCAACTGCGAGAGCACCGTCCCCGGCGAAGAGACTGTAAAGTACGGCGTCACCGTTTCGGGCATAAAGAATATTCCCGGAATGCTGCCCGCCAGCGCTACCTGGATGTTCTCTATGAATATTTACAATCTCCTCAAATACCTCACGAGAGACGGCTCTATCGTCCTTGACCGGAACGATGAAATCGTGACCGGCGTTCTCACAACTATTGACGGCGACGTGGTTCACGCGGGAGCCCTGGAGGCCATGAACGCCGTAAAGGTCTCGGCGTAAGTCCGCCGCCTATAAAATAACGAGGAGGAAATACCCATGAATCCCCTTTTGCTCATCGGGCTATTCATTGTGGCCGCCCTTGTGGGATACAGGCTTATAGGCAACGTTCCCAGCCTGCTCCACACACCCCTTATGTCGGGGATGAACGCCCTTTCCGGCATTACCGTCCTGGGCGCGCTTTTTGTCACGGGGCTCGCGGTACATACTCACAGCCGTCTGCTGGGCTTTATCGCCATAGTTCTCGCTATGTTCAACGTTGTCGGCGGCTTTGGCGTAACTCACCGCATGCTGCGCATGTTCCGTAACAGGGCAACGGCAAATAAGGAGGCCGCTCATGAGTAACGCCGTTTATTACGCCGTCTGCGGCGTTCTGGTGCTTGGGGTGCTTATCGGCATAAACGGGATGAGCAAGGTTAAGAGCTCGGTTGCGGGCAATTCCCTTTCGGCTGTATGCACCCTTCTGGCCATACTTGTAACTTTGTACAAATACGGCGTCCTTTCAGATCTTTTGCTCTGGCTTGCCCTGGCGGCCGGCTCCGTAGCGGGAATAGTCGCCGCCATGCGCGTCAGGATGATACAAATGCCCCAGGCTGTGGCCCTTCTCAACGGCCTTGGGGGGGCGGCCTCGGCTCTTGTGGCCGTCGTGTCACTGTCGGGCGGCCTCTCCGGCCTCTTTTCGCTGATCACCGCCGGTCTGGCCATGGCGGTTGGAATGCTTACGCTTATAGGCAGCCTTGTGGCCGCCGCCAAGCTTCACGGCAAAATGAATCCCAGGCCCCAAATCCTGCCCAACCACCAGGGGATCATCTCGTCGGCCATTTTAGCGACCGTCGCGGGGATCGTCTGCATGGGAATCTTTACAGACGGGGTATTGCTCTTTGTCGCCAGCGCAGTCTGCCTTGTTTCTTCCTCGCTCTTCGGCTGGTACTTCGCCATACGGGTAGGCGGCGCCGATATGCCGGTAGCCATATCCCTCCTCAACTCCTTTTCGGGCGTCGCGGGCTCCATCGCGGGCATGGCGATTTCCGACCCGCTTCTTGTCGCGGTCGGGGGAGTGGTGGGCGCCTCGGGGCTTTTGCTGACGCAGGTCATGTGCAGGGCCATGAACCGCAGCCTTTCGGGCGTTTTGCTGGGCTCGGCCGCCTCCCCGGCTAAAACGGACTCCGCCCCGCCCGCTCCCGCCGCGGCTGTCGCCGCCCCCGCCGCCAAAGCCGACCCGCTGGGGGACGCGGCGGCCCGCCTTAAGAACGCAAGGCGAGTCATCATCGTTCCCGGCTACGGTATGGCGGTCGCGCAGGCTCAGAGTCTCGTAAAGCAGCTTTCCGACAGGCTTGAGGCTTCCGGCAAGGAGGTCGAGTTCGCCATCCACCCGGTGGCGGGAAGAATGCCCGGGCATATGAACGTTCTTCTCGCCGAGGCAAACGTACCCTACGAGCAGCTTAGGGAGCTAGATGAAATCAACCCCGCCTTCACCGGCTGCGACGCCGCGATAGTAATAGGCGCCAACGACGTCGTTAACCCCGCCGCCAACTCCGCCGAGGGAACCCCGATCTACGGCATGCCCATCCTGGAGGCGGAAAAGGCCGAAAGCGTAATCGTATGCAACTTTGACCTCAAGCCGGGGTACGCCGGTGTTGAAAATCCCCTTTACAGCATGGATAAAACCTCGCTGCTGCTGGGGGACGCAAAGGACACGCTGACTTCCCTCATGGCCTGCATGCAAGGATAGCCTCCTCTCTCCTGGCATGTCGCGCCACCTTTCGCAAAGGGGCTGACGCCCGCGGCTCGTAACAGCCGCGGGCGTCAGTCTTGTCGTATAAGCAGCGGCATCTCTCCGGGCAGAATCGGCCTGTATTCCCCCGGTCCCAGCCCGGGGTCAAGCTCAAGCGCGCCTATCCTGATGCGGCGCAGACCCTCTACCTTATAGCCCGCCTTTAAAAACATCCGCTTAACCTGGTGAAACATTCCCTCATATATGGTAAGCCGCGCGGTGACCCCGTCAACGTTCTCCAGCAGAGCGGGGGAGGTAATATCTCCCCCGCCGAGATCTATGGGGGAGCAAAACAGCTCCGCCAGGATATCCTTATCCGGCGGGCGGTCAAGAGTGGCGAGATAGGTCTTTGGTATCCGGGAGCGGGGGGAAAGAAGCCGGTGGGCAAAGGGCCCGTCGTCGGTCAAAAGAACGAACCCCTCCGAATCCTTATCAAGCCTCCCGGCCGGAAAAAGGTTCTTGCGCAGCGGCTCCGCGATAAGCTCGAGAACGGTTTTGCCGTTATCGTCTTTAGTGGCGCAGATTGTTCCCTTAGGCTTATTGAGCATTATATACCGCGGCCCCAAAAGAAGGGGAGCGCCGTCCAGTGTAATAAAAGCCGTTTGCGCGCAGGGGTAATCGGGTGCGGTAACGGTTTTTCCGTCAACCGCAACCCGCCCGCTTTTAATGAGCCCCGCCGCCGCCCTGCGGCTGTGGGGGGAGGCTGCGGCCACCAGCTTTTCGAGTCGCGGCATAAGCAATACCCCGTTTGGCGGCGTCGCCCGGGGGGCGGGCGGCCGCGAGTTTTACGGCGGGTTAAAATGTCACGTATAATTTTAAGCGCGGCAAAAAATTCTTAGCGTTGCCGGACCGCTTCTTCTTTGCTTTACGCTGCCAACGGCTACAGGCTATGCGCCAACGGCCGCCATGCTGACCCACCCGCCGCTTTCGAGCTTCTTTTTAACCCTGTATCCGGCGGCGACAAGGGCATCTTCAACCTCGGCGGCGCGGGTGTCGATGATGCCGGAGGTTATAAAAACTCCGCCGGCTTTAAGTATCCCGGCAAGATCGGGTATGAGGCTTAATATTACGTCGGCCACTATGTTGGCGAGTATCACGTCGAATTTACCGGTTACCCCGTCCGCCAGGCTTCCGACACTGAACAGGGCTTTATCGCCGACCCGGTTTACCTTCGCGTTTTCCTCCGCCACCTTTATGGCTATCTCTTCTATATCCGTTCCGGTCAGGCCCCTGGCGCCCAGCAACAGGGAAGCGATCCCTAAAATCCCGCTGCCGCAGCCAAGGTCGAGAACGTCCTCCCCGCCCTTTATCGCTTCCTGTAAAAGCTCAAGGCAAAGCCGGGTGGAATCGTGAACGCCAGAGCCAAAGGCCATCCCGGGATCCATACGCAGCACAACCTCGCCGTCCTCCGGGAAATATTCCTCCCACGTCGGGCAGATCACCAGCCGCCCGCCTGTTTTAACCGGCTTGTAATACGCCTTCCAGCTCGTTTCCCAGTCCTCCTGCAAAACTGTTGAAAGGGTAAGCTCAAGGCTCCCCCAGGCGCCCTGCGAGTCCAGCTCGCGCAGGCGCGAAAGGGCTTCCTTAGCCTCTTTTAGCCGCTCCGCGCCCTGCTCGCCCCCGGCGAGATAAAAAATGACGGCGCTCCCCTTATCCCTAAGGGCCAAAAGCTCGGGGGCAACGTAATCCCAGCGGCCCCGCCTTCCCTCCAGAAAGGCCTCAAGGTCGGCGGGATCGCGCACCTCAAAGCCGGTTACGCCAAGCTCAGTCAGCGCGGCGCAAACCGGATCGATTCCCTCGGCGCTCGCCGCGACCTCAACCCTAAGCCAATCCAAAAAAACTTCCCCTTATCAGCCAATTTACCATGTTTCAAAATAACAAAAAAGTCTTACCCGACCCGCGCGCGAAAATATCCCGCCGCAACAAAAAAAGCGAGAATAATAACAGTGTAAAGAATTATACGCCACACCGGCGGCTTAGACCGGTTGGGATCGGTAAACATAAGCGCGCTACCTCCCCGCTGCCATAACCGCAAAGACCATCACGATTCCTGTTATAGCCGCCCACAGGCCAGCCGCGATAATATAGCGCAGCCGCCTTTTAGCGGGTGAAACGGGGTTTCTTGTCTCGGCCATTACTATATGCGCTTTGGCCTGCAATAAAAGCAGGGGAAGAACCACAAGCATGGCGCAAAAGATAATGATTACGCGCTTATCCAAAGAACCGCCCTCCGCTCTGCGAATAATTATTCGGGTTCTGGTTTTGCAATAAGTCTTGCGTTATTGCAGGCCGCAGGCGGCGATACGCCGCGCATAAAATATAATAACCGCGCTCTTTGCGATTATTATACCAACACTGCGACAAAACGTCAATGCTTCCCGCCTAGGCGAAATACCGTTCACTTTCCCAAGGCTAAATTCCCGCGGAGCGCATATGAGCGCATATTCACATATCATGATATTACTTGATATTACTTGCAAAAAACGTGATTCTCGCGTATAATAAATGAAATTAAAGAGATATATAAGAATTTAAAGCCGATTTTTAAGTGGTGGTGCCGTTAAATGAGAAAAGAGCTGCAAAAGCAATACGATCCTTTACAGGTTGAGGATCGCACCTATGAAAACTGGGAGAGGAGCGGTTACTTCCGGGCTACTGCCAATTCGGGCAAAAAGCCTTATACAATCGTTATGCCTCCCCCCAATATAACGGGTCAGCTTCATATGGGCCACGCGCTGGATAATACCCTGCAGGACCTCCTCATACGCTGGCGGAGGATGCAGGGCTATGAGGTTTTGTGGCTGCCCGGAACCGACCACGCCTCCATAGCGACCGAGGCCAGGATTGTAGCCGCCCTTTCTGCGGAGGGAACAAGCAAGGAGGCGCTTGGCCGCGAGAAATACCTTGAGCGCGCCTGGGAATGGAGACGCGAATACGGCGGGCGAATCAACAGGCAGCTGCGCAAGATGGGCTCCTCCTGCGATTGGAGCCGCGAGCGCTTTACAATGGACGAGGGCTGCTCAAAGGCGGTCGTAGAGGTCTTTAACCGCCTCTACGAAAAGGGCCTTATATACCGTGGCGAGCGTATCATCAACTGGTGCCCCACCTGCAAGACGACTCTTTCTGACATAGAAGTGGAGCACGAGGAGCAGCAGGGCTGCTTCTGGCATATTAAATACCCCCTTAAGGACGGCTCGGGCTTTGTGGAAATCGCCACCACCCGCCCCGAAACCCTTTTGGGCGATACCGCCGTGGCCGTTAATCCCGATGATCCGCGCTATAAGAATATGATTGGCAAAACCCTGATTCTCCCCCTTGTTAATCGGGAGATCCCCGTAGTGGCCGACAGCTATGTCGAGATGGATTTCGGCACCGGCGCCGTCAAGATTACCCCCGCCCACGACCCAAACGATTTTGAGGTGGGGCTTCGCCACGACCTGCCCGTTATAAACGTGATGAAGGACGACGCCTCTATCAACGAGCTTGGCGGCAAATACCAGGGCCTCGGCCGATTCGAGGCGAGAAAGGCCGTGGTCGCCGATCTCGAGGCCGAGGGGCTTCTTGTAAAAACGGTGGAGCACGTCCACAACGTGGGAACCTGCTACCGTTGCTCCGATTCAGTCGAGCCCAGAGTCTCCTTTCAGTGGTTTGTCAGGATGAAGCCCCTGGCCGAGCCCGCCGTCGAGGTGGTTAAGAACGGAACAACCCGCTTTGTTCCCGAGCGCTTCGACAAGATTTACTTTCACTGGATGGAAAACATCCGCGACTGGTGCATCTCCCGCCAGATATGGTGGGGGCATCGCATACCCGCCTGGTACTGCAAGGACTGCGGCGAAATAACCGTTGCGCGACAAGCCCCGAACGCCTGCCCAAAATGCAAGGGCGCTAGCCTTGAGCAGGATTCCGACACCCTGGACACCTGGTTTTCTTCGGCGCTCTGGCCCTTTTCCACCCTGGGCTGGCCCGACAATACCGACGACCTTAAATACTTTTACCCTACCTCAACAATGGTTACCGGGTACGACATAATCTTTTTCTGGGTTGCCAGGATGATCTTTTCGGGCGTCGAGCAGATGGGGGTCACCCCCTTCGACACCGTATTTATCCACGGGCTTGTCCGGGACGCCCAAGGGCGCAAGATGTCGAAATCTCTGGGCAACGGAATCGATCCTTTGGAGATTATATCAGAATACGGGGCCGACGCCCTTCGCCTCACCCTCGCCTCCGGCGTTTCGCCCGGCAACGACCAGCGCTTTATCGAGGAAAAATGCCTCTCTAACCGCAACTTCTGCAATAAGATATGGAACGCCGTCCGTTATGTTCTCATGAATATCGCCGATGACCCCGACAGTCTCTTCACCGGCGAGCTGCCACAGCAGCTTTCCGCCGAGGATAAGTGGATTCTCTGCCGCTTTAACCGCCTGGTAGGTGAGGTAACCAATAACCTCGAAAAATACGAGCTGGGGGTAGCCGCCGGCAAGCTCTACGACTTTTTCTGGGACGTTCTCTGCGACTGGTATATCGAGCTTTCCAAGGCCCGTATACAGGAGGGCGGCGGCGCGTCTCTGCGGGCTAAGCAGGTTCTTCTTTATGTGCTCGACGGCGCTCTTCGCCTCCTTCACCCCTTTATGCCCTTTATAACGGAGGAGGTCTGGCAAGCGCTGCCGCACAAGGGCGAAACCCTGATGCGGGAGCCCTGGCCGCTGTTTAAAGAGCAGCTCGACTTCTCGGCCGAG
>JAITVF010000038.1 GCA_031285945.1 Oscillospiraceae bacterium | reverse complement strand
GGGCCCCGCCGCCCTCAACCGCTGCCTTGCGGGGGGAAGCCCCTGCATACGCAACCAGGCAGAAAAATGCGCCTACCACCGCCTCTTCCGCCGCGTTTCGCAAACGCTTAAAAACGAGCTTTCCGCCGTAACCTTTGCCGACGTCCTGGAGGGCCGGGCGGACGGATAAACTTTAGACTTTAGCTTTTAGCCTTTAGATAAAGGCCTTCGCGCCTGTAAGGGAATTATCCTTTACAGGCGCGACACGGGTTATTAATACTATTCCGGCGGGGCAAAACACCCGGCTCTGCGGAGCCACCCTCTTTAGCAAAGGGCGGCGGGACTATTCTACCACTGTTTTGCAATGTTTACATTCTGTGCATTGATTTAAAGCGGTTTATTTTGGTAAACTATAATTTGTATCAAATTTGCAACTCGGGAGGCAGGCCATGAACCCCACGGTTAAAAAGGCGGGGAGCGGTACGGCGATTTTGGGCGCGCTGCTTATGGTTGTTCCGCTCTTTATAAGGCTTGACCGGGCGTGGTCGCTGCCCTTTACCTTCGGCTCATATATGGGCTGGGGGGCTATGGCTGTTTTATTCGGGGCGGGGCTTAGGCTTCTTGTACGGGCGGTTCACAAAAAGGCCATGTCTGACAGGCTGAGAAAGCTTTTGAGCCTCTTCGACTCGGGCCGGCGCGCGCCTATGGAGATTGCCGCCGCCCATATGGGCGTGAATTATTCCGTGCTGGTGCAGGATATTCGCGCCATGCAAAAGTACAGGCTCATAAAGGGCCTCTACGCCGACCTTATCCGCCGGGATATAGTATTCGCGGGGGAGGGGTCTCTGCCCGCCCCAAAAGCCGGGGAAGAATCTCCCGAAAGCCGGCCCGCTCTAAAGGAGACCTACAGGCCCTCGGCCATGCCGATATATTATTGCGGGTTTGCTTTTTTAATATACGCCGTGTTTTTACCCGTATATCGGCCCGCCGATTTTGTTATAGCGCTGATTATTTCCCTGATCGTATACTTCCTCACCGCCTGGAGCTCGCCGCAGAGAACGGTGATCGTTGAAATCCCCGCCGAAAAGCCCAAGCCGGTATCTACCGGCAGCCAGGCGCTCGACGAAATGCTTGAGGGGATGAACGCCCACGTAATAGCCCTGAGAAAGCTCGACAGGGCAATAGCCGGCAAGCTGGACGGGCCGGTTGCCGATATCCTCAAGACCACCGAGCAGATAGTCGCCGAGGTCAAAAAAAGGCCCGGAAGCGCGGCGGATATTCGCCAGTTTTTCGCGTACACCCTGCCCACCACGATAAATCTTCTAAATAGCTACGACGAGCTCAGCCGTCAGCCCGTGGCCGGCGAAAACATTAAAACCGCAATGTGGCGAATAGAATCGATGATGGATACAATTGTGGACGCCTTTCGCCGCCAGCTCGACGCCCTCTTCCGCGACAGGGCTCTGGATATCGACGTCGAGCTCGACGTCATGCGCCAGATGGTGGGCGCTACCGACATAGCCAAAACCCTGGAGGACTTGCGCTAATCGCTAATCGCTAATTGCTATGCACTAACAACTATCTGGAGGTCTGACTTATGAGTGAACCCAATCTCCCCGAGCTTACCCTTAACCCTATGGCCACCGGCGCGCCGGGGCTTACGCCCGTACCGCCGCAGGAAGAAGCGCCGGTTAAGCCCCTGGACGATTCCTCGCTTACCGAGGATGAGAAAAAGCTTGTGCGGGAGTTTTCCGGGAAAATAAACCTCGGGGATTCCACACAGATACTCCAGTACGGCGCCGGCGCGCAGACTAAAATCTCGCAGTTCTCCGAGTCGGCGCTCAAGAGCGTACGTACCAGGGATCTCGACGAGGTAGGCTCTATGCTCACCGGGCTTGTGGGGGAGCTAAGGGGCTTTGACGCGCAGGAGGAGCAAAAGGGGTTTTTAGGCCTCTTTAAAAAGGCCGGCAGCTCGATTAATCACATGATGACTAAATACGACTCGGCCGAAAAGAACGTAGACCGGGTCTGTACGGCGCTTGAGGGCCACAAGGTGACCCTTTTGAAGGATATTGCCATGCTCGACAAAATGTACGAAACTAACCTTGCCTACTACCGGGAGCTTACAATGTACATCCTGGCCGGAAGAGTCAGGCTCGAGGGGGTTATAGCCACCGAGCTGCCGGCCCTGCAGGAAAAGGCTAAGGCCTCGGGCCTGCCCGAGGACGCGCAGGCAGCCAACTACCTTGCCGATATGTGCAACCGCTTTGACAAAAAGCTCCACGACCTCGAGCTTACCCGCAATATCTGCATTCAGATGGGGCCGCAGATCCGCCTTGTCCAGTCCAACAACTCCATTATGGTCGAAAAGATACAGTCCTCCCTCGTAAACACAATCCCCCTCTGGAAAAACCAGATGGTGCTGGCCCTGGGCCTCGCCCACTCAAGGGGCGCCATGGAGGCGCAAAGAGCGGTCACCGACGTTACCAACGAGCTGCTGCGCAAAAACGCCGATACGCTAAAGCAATCCACAATAGAAACGGCCAGGGAATCAGAGCGGGGAATAGTGGATATTGAAACGCTGCGCCATACAAACGAATCTCTCATCGCAACCCTCGACGAGGTTCTTACCATACAGCAGGAGGGGCGCGACAAGCGCCGCGCCGCCGAGACCGAGCTTGCCAAAATAGAAGGGCAGCTTAAGCAAAAGCTGCTCGAGGTCAGAGACGCAACTAAAAAGCCGCCCGAGCAGGAGTAGCATATGTACGCATTGCAAAACCGCGCCGTAGCGCTTGTAATCTGCCTTGTAACTATCCTGGGCGGCTGCCTCCTGGGGGCGGGAGCCTCCCTTTCCTCCCTGCGGGGGGGGAGCGAGGCGCTGTTTTATTCCTCGGGAATGCAGCAGGATCTCATCGATTTTTCGGGCAGCTGCGCCAACGTCGCCTCAGAAGCGGGGAATCACCTTCCCCCAAACGACCCCGACATCGCAAAGCTTGAGGAGCTGCGCGAGAGCCTTTCGGCGGCGGATACCCCCGGCGAAAAGTACCGCGCCGCCGAGGCCCTTATGGCCGGGGCCGAGCGGCTCATGAGCAAACTGCTTGCCACTAAAATACCCCCCCAGGACCAAGACCGCGCCAACCGCGCCCTCGTGGACGCGCGGGCAAAGCAGGAGCTGCTGGCCAAAGGCCCCTACAACGGTTCGGCCGCTTTTTATAACCTGACCCTTCAAAAATTCCCGGCGGGCTTTCTCGCTAGGCTCACCGGCAACAAACCGCTGGAGTTGTACGGATGAAAACAGGATTTAAGCTTATCCGCCCGGTATTTTGCCTGCTGCTCTGCCTCGCGCTGGCCGGGGGCTTTTCTCTGCCCGCCCTCGCGGCTTTGGGGACGACCCTCCCCTCCCCTCCCGAAAAGGGGCAGTTCGTTAGCGATTTTGCCAATGTTCTTTCCCGTGAGGCGGTCGATACGATAAACCTGAACGGGATGCAGCATTATTCCACGACCGGCGTCCCCGTAGCCCTTGTTACGGTGGAATTTACCGGCGGCGAGGGGGCCGGCCCCTACGCCGCCAGGCTCTTTAACGAATGGGAGATGGACAGCAAGGGCCTGCTCATACTTATGAGCATAGGCGACCGGGACTATTATCTGGTCCAGGGAGCCGATAACGAGGGCCTTATTTCGGCGGGAAGGCTCGCCGAAATAGCCGCCGATTCCATCGAGCCCGCCTTCGCCGAGGGTGAGTGGCAAAACGCGGCCCTTTCGGGCTACGGCGCGGCCATAACCGAGCTGGGGGGCGTTTGGCCCGAGGACCCGGCGGCGGGCGGCGCCGACCACGACTTTGTCTTAAACGAGGAGGGAGTCCTCTCTGCGCAAGCTGTGGGCGAGATAAACCGCGTTTCCCGCGCGGCCTACCGCAATAACAAAACGGGAGTTTACGTCGCGGCGGTGGAGCGCGCTCCCGGCGGAGTAGCTGCATATGCCGAGGAGCTTTTCGAAGCATATAGCATCGAGGATTCCTGCGTCCTCCTGCTTCTTTCAAGAGGGGACGACGATTTCTATGTCGCCTTTGGCTCAGACGCGGAATACTATCTTGACCCCGACCCGGTCGTAGATATTTTAAACGACGCGCTCGACGCCGCCGATTTTGACCTGGCGGCCACCGGGGCTACACGGCTTATGCTTGAACAGATGGCCGGCTTTGAGCCGGAGAAGACCGCCGGGCAGGCAAGCCCCGGCCCGGAAGCCCCCAACGGCGAATACTATGGCGCCAGTCAGGGAAATCAGGGCCAATATTATCAGAACGAGTATTACGAGAGCGATTATTACAGCGCGCCCAGGGTTACGGGATTATTTATGCTTGTGATCATTTTGGGGGTAGTCGTGGTTATCTGTGTTTTGGTCGGCGCTCTTTCGGGCCCCGGCTATTACGGCGGCGGCCCGATGGGTCCGGTTTTTCCGCGCCGCCACTGGTACCGGCCCTGGACCTGGTTTTATCCCGGATTTCACAGGCCCTTTCATCACCATCACAATCACCACTACGGCTCACACCGCCCGCCTCACGACCGGGGTCCCAGGCCGCCCTTTGGCGGCGGGGGCTTTGGCGGAGGCGGCTTTGGCGGCGGTGGGGGAGCGTCGTCGGGAGGGATAGGCGGCGGCATCTTCGGCGGCGGCGGCTCCTCCAGGGGCAGCGGCGCGGGCCGCTCCTCAGCCGGCGGCTTCTCGGGGCGCGGAATGTTCGGCGGCCGGGGTGGCGGCGGCTTCGGCGGCAGCCGGGGCGGAGGCGGCTTCGGCGGCGGCCGGGGGGGCGGCGGCTTTGGCGGCAGAAGATAGCCTATAGCAATTGTAAGAAATGAGCGGAAAAGGTCTTATCT
>JAITVF010000224.1 GCA_031285945.1 Oscillospiraceae bacterium | reverse complement strand
CGTAGAGGACGGTGTAGCCGTCAAACTTTACAGAGAAGCCCGAGGCCGTAAAGCCGTAGTCTCCGGCGGCGATCTTAACCGAAACGGCGTCTAAAAGCGCGTCGCGCATCTGGCTTGCTATGAACCGCTCCCATATAAGCTTATAGAGCTTGTACTGGTCGGCGGAAAGGCTCTTTTTCACCCGCTCGGGTGAGAGGGAAGGTGTGCTTGGCCTGACGCACTCGTGGGCGTCCTGAGCGCTCTTTTTGGATTTATATACGCGGGGCGAGGGGGGGAGATACTCTTTGCCCCAGGTTTTTTCGATATAGCTAACGGCCTCCGAAAGGGCCTCGGCCGAGACGCGCAGCGAGTCTGTCCTCATATAGGTGATAAGGCCTACCGCGCCCAGGCCCTCTACCTCTACCCCTTCGTATAGCTCCTGGGCTGCTTTCATGGTCCGCCTGGCCTGAAAGCCCAGCTTGCGTGACGCCTCCTGCTGGAGGGTAGAGGTTATAAAGGGGGGCGAGGGGCTCTTTTTGCGGACGCTCTTTTTGACCTCGTTTATAACGAAGTTCTTATCCCTTACCGCCGTGAGGATCTCGTTCGCTTCCCCGCCGGTTTTTACCGCCAGCTTTTTGCCCTTGTATGAGTGAAGCTTTGCGGCAAAGGGCTTTTCCTTCCTTTTGCCTTCCCCCTTGCGGGCGAGCATAGCGTCTACGGTCCAGTATTCCTCGCTTTTAAAGCCTCTTATTTCCTCCTCGCGGTCCACGATCATACGGACGGCCACGCTCTGCACCCGCCCGGCGGAAAGGCCCTTACGCACCTTGCGCCACAAAAATGGCGAAAGCTTGTAGCCCACTATCCTGTCAAGTATCCTTCTGGCCTGCTGCGCGTTTACGAGATCCTGGTCTATCCTCCTCGGGTTGTCCATCCCGTCCCTTACGCCGGTTTTTGTTATCTCGTTAAAGGTTACCCGGTTGGGGTCGCTCATATCGAGGCCTATTATATTGGCGAGATGCCACGAAATCGCTTCCCCCTCTCGGTCCGGGTCGGTCGCGAGGTAAACCTGCTCGCTCTTTTTAGCTTCCTTCTTAAGGGATTTTATAAGGGTTTCCTTACCCTTGATATCTGTGTATTGGGGTACAAAGCCGTTTTCGGTGTCCACGCCCAGTTTTGATTTGGGCAGGTCGCGGATATGGCCGTTGGAGGCAAGAACCTCGTACCCATTCCCCAGATATTTTTGAATGGTCTTTGCCTTGGCGGGCGATTCCACGATTACCAGCTTCGACATATGATGTTGATTCCTCCGTAAATGAGTTTATACTACAGGCTGAACCGGCGGCCCGGATACCCCCTGATTAAACCATAGATTTCCAGTTCCGTCAATGCTGTCTGTATATCCCCGGCGGCAAGGTCGCACCGGGCGGCTATCGAATCAAAGCTCGCGGGTTCCTGGCCCATTAGCCCGCGCACCTCCCTCGCCGCCGCTGAGATTTCTTCCGGCAGCCGCTTATCGCCGGGGCTGTTTTCGCGGGGTTTGTCAGTAGGCGCGGCGGTTTCCAGGGCGAGCTGCTTAACGGCCAGGAAGCTGTCTTCCCCCGCGCGGCGCCCCTTAGCCGGAATAAGCTCCGCAAAATGGCTGCCCGAAAATTCCTCGAGTATATCGGCGGCGCTTTCGGTAAGCTTGGCGCCCTCTTTGATGAGCCGGTGGGTCCCCTGCTCACGGATGGAAAAAATGCTGCCCGGCACCGCGAAAACCTCCCGCCCCTGCTCGGAGGCGTGGGTAGCGGTTATGATGGAGCCGCTCTTCATATCGGCCTCCACCACCACGGTGCCATGGCTCATTCCCGAGATTATGCGGTTTCGCATTGGGAAGTTGCCCTTCATCGGCTCAAAGCCTAAGGGGTACTCGGATAGCACCGCGCCGTTCTGGCAAAGCGCGCGCTTTAAAGGAGCGCTGCCTTTTGGATAATCTACGTCGATGCCGCAGCCAAGTATCCCCACGCTTTTCCCGCCCGCCCCAAGGGCCGCCTCGTGGCAAATCGAATCTATCCCCTTCGCAAGGCCGCTAACCACTGCAACTCCGTTTTCGGCAAGCGCCGAGGCGAGCGCCTTAGCGGCGTCGCGGCCGTAGTCGGTGTAGCTTCTTGTTCCCACCATAGCTATTACCAGACTGTCCTTAAGGCAGGAAAGATCGCCCTTTACATAGAGTGCCGCAGGCCTGGCGAAGATATTCTTTAAAAGGGGCGGATAATCGGGATGATCCGGCGTTACGACAGCGCAGCCCTTGCGCCCGGTGCGCCTGAGTATCTCGAGAGCCTGCCCCATAACACGGTCGGAGCTGATCAGCTCCTCCTCGCGCAGCATTGTAAGAACCTGGTTTTTGCGCTTTATCCCCTCGAGTATATCCCCCGGGGAAGAAAAGTATTCCAAAAGAACGTGGGAGCGGCGGGTGCCGATCCCGAACATGAGCTGAAACCATATCCATTCCGCCGCGTCTGTCGCCGGTGCCGCTCCCAAAGCCGTCACTTCCTCAACTCAATCGATCCTCCCGGGCTGTCTCCCACATCAGGATTCCCGCGGCCATTGCCGCGCCCAGGGACTCGGTCTCTTTTTCCATAGGTATTCTTACGATTCTGTCGGCGGACTCGATCAGCTCCCGCGGGAGGCCTGCGCCCTCGTTTCCCACAAGGATCGCCGCGCCCTCGGGGCCCGAAAGAACCCCTACGCCCTCGGCCTCATCCCGCAGGGCGGCGGCGCAAACCGGAACGCCCGCCTTTTTAAGCAGTGCGATCGGGGCCATAATATCGCCGAAGGTATAAACAGGGAGCCGCCATATTCCGCCCATGGAGGCCCGCAGCACCCTTGGCGAGAAGAGCTCGGCGCAGCACGAGATAACCGCGCCGTCCATTCCCAGGGCGGCGGCTGTTCTCAGGATAGCGCCCAGATTTCCCGGATCGCGTATCTCGCTCAGGAGGATATACCTCTTACCCCAAGACGGTAAAAACTCAGGCGGCGAGAATGCCTTGCAAACGGCAAATACCCCCTGGGTAGAGCCTGTGTCGGCCACACGCTCCGCCAGACCTTCGCCAATGAGTATAAGCTTACCGGTCTTTCCCGCGCCCTCCGACATGGCCAAAAGCCCGGGATAGCGGCCAAGCGCTTGCTCTGTAGCGAAAACAAGCTCAAAAATAACGCCCGCCTCAAAGGCGTCCTGGCAGAGGCGAGCCCCCTCCAATACAAAGAGGCCGCGCTCTTCCCTCGCTTTTTTCTGCCGCAGCAGAGAATCGAGCAGCATAACCTGAGGATTGCGCCTTGAGGTTACAACATCGGCCATACCGCCCATCTCCTCCCCGGCGGGATATTTAACAGAAGGCGCCCGATTCCAATAAAGGCTCGGGCGCGGGGGATGTGGTCTAAAGGGCGGCCTTCGCCTTAGCCGTAAGGGCGCTGAAGGCCTCCGGGTCGCTGATGGCGATCTCGGACAGCATCTTGCGGTTAAGATCTACGCCAGCCTTTTTAAGGCCGTTCATAAAGGTTGAATAGTTCATGCCGTTGAGCTTGCAGCCCGCCGATATTCGGGTGATCCACAAGGAGCGGAAGTTGCGCTTGCGCTGCTTGCGGCCGATATAGGCCTTAAGCCCGGACTTGTAAACGGCCTGTTTGGCCATCTTAAAATGCTTGGATTTGGAGCCATAATAGCCTTTTGCAAGGCGAAGGATCTTCTTTCTCCTTTTATGGGTCATAATCGCTCTTTTAATGCGAGCCATTTTTCACTACCTCCAATATTTCTACGCCGGTCGCGCGTTGTTATTTATAAGGGATAAGCAGCTTTAAGGCCTTTACGTTTGTCGCGTCGGCCAGCGTTCCCTTGCGCAGCCTGCGCTTACGCTTTGAGCTTTTGCCAAAATCGCTGGCGTTGAGGTTGTGGCGCTTATAGGCTCTGGAGCGCTTTATCTTGCCGGTGCCTGTCGTGCCGAAGCGCTTTTTTGCGCCTGAATGGGTTTTGAGCTTGGGCATATTGTGACTCCTCCTTCGTTATTGTACATAAAACCCCCGCCGCGAAGGGCATTCTCCCCCGGCGCGACCGGGCCTGGCGGTCTATCGGAACCTGACGCGTGGCAATTTATCTTTACAGGAGAAACTATTTTACGGGCGGCGCCGTCTTTTTTGCGGAGATGAACATGATCATGCTGCGGCCCTCGACCTTGGGAAGCTTTTCAACCGCGCCGTGCTCGGCAAGCTCCTCGCCGACGCGGGTCATAAGCGCGACCCCCATATCCTGATGGGCGATCTGGCGTCCGCGGAAACGGATCGAAACCTTGACCTTGTCGCCTGCCTGGAGGAACTTTATAGCGTTTTTGAGCTTTACCTCCAGGTCGTGCTGGTCAATGTTCAAAGAAAGGCGAATCTCTTTGGTTTCGACGATCTTCTGGTTCTTTTTCGCTTCCTTGTCGCGCTTGGCCTGTTCAAACTTGTGCTTGCCAAAATCCATGATGCGGCAGACGGGCGGAACGCCTTGAGGGGCGATCAGGACAAGGTCGAGGTTGCGCTCCATTGCGATTCCGAGAGCTCTTGAGGTGGCCATAATTCCCATCTGCTCCCCGTTTTCCGAAACGACCCTGACTTCCTTCTCCCTGATCTCCTCGTTGATCAGTTGCTCCTTTTTTGCGATTGTAAAGCACCTCCCATGTATTCCGGTCAGTTTTGTGACGACGCAAAACAAAAAGCGCGAAAACATTCCCGCGCTTATACAAAACCCGGCCCCGGCCTTATAAAGCCGGAGGCGTTTCGTATTGACCGCGCACGGCTCCACTGCCGACGGGTGAGGGCGCAAAAACCGCGCCCTACTTTGTTTTCGAGTGTTATTGTAGCAGAGACCGGAGGAAAAGTCAAGACAACCGGCCAGCTTTTTCAGGGCGAACGCATGAAACATAGTGTAAAATTAGCACCTAATAACCAAATGGAGCAAAGGTGCTGAATTTAATGATACAAAAGTATTTCGAGACAATCGAAGACCGGCGGCAGGCAGGG
>JAITVF010000208.1 GCA_031285945.1 Oscillospiraceae bacterium | reverse complement strand
CTAGTGGCCGCCACCGGTCTGCCGGATCAGCCCATTAAAGCGGGGATCAGCGTAGCCGATTCCGGCACGGGCATTGCCTGCGCCATGTCTATCATCGCAGCCCTGTTTCAGCGCGACCGGCACGGCGTCGGCCAGAAGATCGAGCTCGCAATGCAGGATTTTATCATCGGCCTTTCCCGCACGGGCTGGGAGCCTTACTACAACACCGGCAAAGCCCCCAAGCGGGTGGGCAACGGCATGCCCCTAGAGGAGGTTGCCCCCTCCGACACATACCCTTGCAAGCCCTTTGGCATCAACGATTACGTACACATTTACTGCTCCCGCCACCCGGGTAGCAAACAGTTCGACAATCTGTGCAAGGTGATCGGGCGGGAGGATCTTTTGCGGGACGAGCGCTTTGGCACGCCCCACTCCCGCTATGTGTACAAGGACATTTTGGATCCGATCATCGCAGAATGGACGGGAAATCACACCAAGCAGGAGGCCATGGACATCCTCGCAAAGGCGGATATCCCTGCCGGGGCGCTGCTGGATGTGGACGACATCACGAAAGACCCACAGTACCAGAAGCGCGGCATGATCGTGGAAATCGAACACAAGGAGCGCGGTAAAATCAAGGTGCCGGGCTTTGCACCCCGCATGTCGGAAAACCATGTGGAGTACCAATGCTCTCCCGCTCTGGGCGAGCATAACGACGAGATTTACGGCGGGGTTCTCGGTCTTTCCGCCGAGGAGATCGCGGCTCTCACGCAGTCGAAGGTGATCTGATCAGAAGCTATACCCCTTAACCGCCAAAGAAGACCATACCCGGCTTGGAATACGGGAACTCTTTTGTCAGCGATGGAATAAATAAAAGATCCGCTTCTGCAACTGTGTCTCCATTTGGCTTTCGTAGGCTCCATGTGCGCCGGCGAAAGCTCCGGCTTAACCTAGTGGTTTGGCCGGCCAGACCACTAGGGCGCAGTCAGCTTGTAGGAAGATGCCTAGAGATTAAGCACACCGTGGTGAAGCACAAGACCACCGTCGCCAAAGACCGCACCAAGAGCAAGGCCAGCCGAGGCACGTTCACGCTTCTGCCGGAAGTAAAATAAATCCTGCTGTCCCTCAAGGCGCAGCAGGCGGCTAAGCCTTGTTTGAAAAATGCTAGCACCTGTACTATTTGACCAAAATGCAGATGGCCGCGAGATAAACGAAGCCCCAAAAATGACTCATCAGATTTATCATAGCGCGTAGCGACACGGCGAAACCATTTGATCTTTTGAAAAAAACACTTCACCAAGTGACGTTCTTTGTATAGCCATCAATAACAATGACGTTGCACAATTCGATTGGCTTTCGGAGGAATCACCGAAATAGCTCCTCGTTCATCAAGGTACTCCAAAATGGCGTCGGTGTCATAAGCTCTATCGCCTAAGACATTACTACCCTCATGTCAAGAAGTTCAATGGCATGAGTAGCGTCATTGTCGTTGCTAGGGGACAAGAAAAACTCTACGGGATTCCCTAATCCATCAACGACTGCATGGATTAGGGTGTTCATTTCTCCGCGAGTACGGCCTATTGTCTTTTCTTTGCCCCTTTTTTAGCGCCGTTGGCACTTTGGTGCACCTTTGAGCATGTAGAATCTACGCAGAAATTTTCAGCGTCATAATCAGGGGACAGCGCCTTGAAAGCCCGTTCCAAGACTCCTTCCGCTTTCCATTTCCGAAACCGAGCGTATACGCTTTCATAAATAATTTATCTTATGTATCCGGGGCAATCGTATGGTAAGAATAGAAATTGAAGGCGGGCCAAGCCTGCTGTCGCGGACATCCGCGCGTACGCGATTATAGATATTCAGGAAAAAATATCCTGAATATCTATATATCTAAATTATGCCTTGCATAATTTACCTCCCGGCGTTATAATGTTCGGCGGGACAAATTGGCCGGCCGGGTGAGGAGGTATATTTCCTCTACCCGGTTGTCTTTGAGTAAAAGGAGGCTCCGGATGAAAGAATCGGTTCGTTCTCTCCTCGCGGTCGACCGCCGAGCCGCCGCGCTGGTGGAAGAAGCCGCGGAATACCGTAAGAACGCCGAAAAAAGCCTTGAGACCGAAAAAAAGAAGCTGGATGAGGAGCTTGCCGCCCACGCCGAAAAGCATATAGGCAATGTGGGAAAAACCGAAGCCGCCGCCTCTTTGGAGCAGTGCGGGCAAATTGTCCGGCTCCACCGCGATATTGCCGGAGAGCTTGAGCGGCGCTATCTTGAGCATCATGAGTGGTGGGAGGACGAGCTATTCCGGCGCTGCCTCGCGGCGGAAATATGAGTGCGCCCGCAGAAAACGCCGTAATGGCAAAGGTAAAGGCTATGTACGGCGAGCGGCTGACAGGCTCTGACTATCATGCTCTGCTTGCCTGTAGAACGGTTGGCGAGGCCGCCGGCTATCTCAAGCGCGAAACCGCCTACCGGGGGCTGCTGGCCGAGGTAAGGGAAGACCTGGTTCATCGCGGCCAGCTCGAGAGCCTTATACGAAAGCGGCGGCGGGCCGTTATTCTGAGGCTTGCCCGCTACGCCGGAACAGGCGGCCTCTTTTTGCGGCTTATCGCCCTGCGCGACGAGACCGAGCTGCTGATGCGCGCAATACGCGCCTTCCCTAAGCCATTTGTTCCGCCCGAGCCGCCCGTAGCCGCCCTTGCGCGGTTTTACACGTTTGACCCCGCGTTGCTGGCCGGCGTAAACGGTCTGCCGGCGCTGCTGGGCGCCCTTAAGTGCGCCCCCTGCCGCAACGCCCTTATCCCCTTTCGCCGCGCCGAGACCGAGCCCCCTCCCCTTGCCCGCTGCGAGGCGGCTCTGCTTACCTCCTGCTATAAAAAGTCCCTCGACCTGATAGATGAAGGCTGCGGCGGAACGCTGCGCCAGCAGCTGCGAGGGCAGATAATTTTTGAAGCCGATTTGTATAATCTGGCCGTCATATATCGCATGAAGAGCTTCCCTGGCGCGGATGCGGCGCGGGTCGAGGGTTGCCTGATCCTGCTTGATGAGTCGGCGATTCGCGCCGATACGCGCCGCGCCCTCCTCAATACCGGCGATTCCGACGCTCTTCTTTCACGGCTGCGCGGGCTGCCCCTGCTGCGCGGCGCCGCGGCGGGCGGAAATAGTATAGAATCGCTCCTCGACGGCGCCCGCCTCGCCAATAGCCGCCGCCTGCTTCGCTTTTCCGTACACCCTGCCGTGGCCGTCTTCTGCTATATGACTCTTTTGCGCCTGGAGACAGAAAACATTACCGCAATAATCGAGGGCATCCGCTATGGCGTCCCGCCAGGGGAGATCGCTTCGCTGCTGGTCACCGGAACGGAAGCCGTTTATACCAACCGCCAGTAAAAAGCATAGCATTTTCGCTTTTTTACAAGCGACGGGAGTTGATCGTTATAGCCATCGAGAAAATGAGCTTTGCCCGCATTACCGGACCGGTGGCGGGGCTTGACAGAACTCTTGCGCACATACTCTGCTCCGGAATGTTCCAGCCGGAGCAGGCGGCAAAATACAGCGAATATTCCATCGGGTCCCCCTTGGATCGGCAAAACCCCTTTGAGCCGCTGCTGGCCAGGGCGCGAGAGCTCTCAGACCGGCTGGGCGGCGTATCCGATATCCGCCGCCCCCACGCCGAGGAGAAAACCGTTCCTGACGGCGGGCAGCTTCTGCGCTTTGCTCAGGAGCGGCTCGATGAGCTCGCGCAGGGGTATGACGCCCTGGCGGCGGAACGCAAGGAGCGGGATGGGCGAGTGGCGGAGCTTAACGCGGCCCTTTTCCCCGGCTCTGAGCGGAAGGGCTTGCCCGGGGATGCTGTAGCGGCCCCGGATGATACGAACCGCGCAGTCTCGCCCGAGGCCCTGGAGAAGGCGCTGGCCGAGGAGGGGCGAGAGGCTGAACGGCTGGAGCTTATGCTGGCCAACAGCCGCGGGGAGCTAGCCGGACTCATCCGGGAGCTTACTCTTTGCCGCGAGGCCGCCGCGCTGCGCGGTTACGCCGTTGAGCTGCACGGGCAGTTTTATGTTATAGGCTATCTGCTCACCCGCAACGAAAGCGCGTTTAAGGGCTTGCTTGCCGAGGCCGCCGTTTTTGGTGTAACCGTCTCCCTCTCGCCCGCCACGTGCGATTTGTCCGGCCTGCCTCCCCCGGTCAGGCTTCGCAACGGCCGGTTTTCACGCCCCTTTGAGATGTTTGTGGAAATGTACGGCACCCCCGGATACGGCGACATAGACCCCACTCCCTTTGTGGCGTGGACTTATTCGCTTCTCTTTGGCATAATGTTCGGGGATTTGGGGCAGGGGCTTGTCATAAGCCTTTTGGGATTTTTGCTCGGGCGATTCAGGGGGATGAGCCTTGGGCCCGTAATGACGCGAATCGGCTTTTTTTCGGCGGCCTTCGGCTTACTCTACG
>JAITVF010000204.1 GCA_031285945.1 Oscillospiraceae bacterium | reverse complement strand
GACATTTTAACCACGCCGACCGAGGAACTTCTTGGCGAGATTGCGTCAAGCGACAATGCCTATGCAAAAATCTATTGCGGTCAACTCAAAGATCTGAAGCCGGAGGTACTGGTCGACATCGCTATCGAAGTAAGCAACAACATTATGGTTTTCTCTACGGATCCCTGCATTAGCGAAGCGTTTTCAGAATCATCGAAAGATGCAAGCTGCTTTACATGGAATACCATGGAGAGCCACAACATTTTTCTTACGATCCCAGAAGACAAAATTGCACAGTGGCGTGGGGCTATTACGTTGATGACAAACCAACTTTTTCGGCACTTGGAGCGCAGGCCGGAGAAGTATAGTCCGCAGGGTGTGCTGACTCGACCTGTGTTGTTGCTCCTTGATGAGTTCCCTAGACTAGGCAAGGTGGATATTGTGAACGCAGTCTCCACTTTGCGGAGTAAACAAGTGACGATTGCCATATTTATCCAGAGCATAGCGCAGCTTGACTTAATCTATGGAGAACACGGACGGCGTGTCATCGCAGACAACTGCGTCTACAAGGTTTTTTTGGGCGCGAACGACCCGCAGAGCCAGCGTTATATGAGCGAAGTGATCGGCGACCATGAGGTCGAAAAGGTAACGCGATCTACGAGTTACTCACCCAAAAAACCTAGGACCAGAGAGTTTGAGATTGGTTACACTATCAGCACTAGCAAGCAATACGAGCCGTATATCCGACCCGACGAGTTTGCCAGACTCGAAGACGAAGTGATTTTGGTTACGCCGAAGGGTCACAGCCGTCTAAAGAAAGGGACTTGCAATGAGAGCGCTGATGAAAGCAAAACGGACGGATGGTTTGTCAGTGCCGTAAAATCTGTGGTTAGTAAGGTGATCGGATTCTTTAAGCGGCACTTCGGGCGCTAACGAGTGGGGGGGGGAAAAATTATTTTTTATGATCGCATATCCAGGCAAAAGGCAGAGATCGAGCAGCTCAAGCAGCGGGATCGTGATCGGATGGCCCGCCAATCTAAACGTGAACGGGAGTTACACAATAGGCGAATTTATCTGATAGGCGAAACTATCATCAGGCATTTTCCGGATACTCTACCTTTTACGCTGAAGCAGACACGCGAAGAGAGGGACGTTTTGGCTGCTTCGTTTGACAGTCTTATCGCGGGACTCCGTGATAAGCAGGAACCAATTCGGCGCTTAATTGATTCCCGGCGGCAATCCAAAAGTCAATAAATATAGGTTTGTCAGTCAGCGCACTTACATACGTGCGCCCAAAGTTTAAAATTTAGCCAGAGAGGAAGGCGGTGGAATTTGTGAAGACTTTAGACGTTATCAGTTGGAATCTGGAAATTATAGGCCGTAGCCACGGCCGGTCGTCCGTACAGCTTGCCGCTTACTGCGCCCGCAGTCGGCTCTATGATGAGCGCAACAGACTGACCTATGATTACACGCAACGGTACGATCTCGTGCACCACGAAATTCTGTTACCGGACCATGCTCCAAAAGAATTTTACTACCAAGGAACGCTGTGGAACTCTGTAGAACGGGTCGAGCGCTGCAAAAACTCTCGGCTCGCCAGATCAGTCAGGTTCTCCTTACCGAGAGACTTGGCGCGTAGCGAGTCCATCGCAATGGCACGACGCTATGTGGAAGAAAATTTTGCCAGCCGTGGCATGTGCGCCGATATGTCGATACACGACAAGGGCGACGGCAATCCCCATGCCCATGTGTTACTGACAACACGCTCCCTTGACGAAAGTGGGCGGTGGATGCCAAAGCAACGACGAAATTATTTTCTCGATGAACATGGGAACCGAATTTACGATCCGATCAAGAAGTGTTTTCGGCTCGGCGCGAGTGTCAGAACAAACGACTGGGATGGCAACAAAGTGGAAGAGTGGCGTGAAAGTTGGGCCGACACATGTAATCGCGAATTCAAGCGTTTAGGCCTTGATCGAGTGCTAACAAACATCAGCTACGTGCGGCAAGGCAGCAGCCGCAAACCGACGATCCATCTTGGTCCTAGGGCGAAAGCGCTGGAAGATCGCGGGATCCGAACGAATCGTGGCGATATTAATCGTGAGATCGTAGCCAAGAACCGAGAGCGCGAACGCTGGCAGCATGAACGCCAGCATGAACGCGAGCGCGGCCGTGGTCGCTTACGCTGATACATAGTACGGCGGCGCTAAATAGTTTTATGATGAAACTTACCTATATATTCTGTAGGAAAGGAAGAATGCAAATCATAATTTGAAAGGAGCGCATTTTATTAAAATTGACCGCATAAAATCCAATAAGACATACACAGGGAGGTTGTCATGAAAACCATTGATGCCGGGGAAATGTATGGGTTCCGGGTCGTCAACATATTTCCCGAAGACAGCACAGACGATGAGTGGGCGGATTTTGCGGACGCCATAATAAGGATACTTGACCGGAACGACGGGCAAAAAATAGCTTCCGCATAATCACAGGCACACGGTCGGGTGGCCGTGTGCCCACTATTTTCTTTGAGAAGGGGGGGGAGTGTATGGTAGCAATTTATACGCGGCAGTCCGTAGACCGCAAGGACAGCATATCAATTGACAGCCAGATCGAGTTTTGCAGGCGAGAAGCCGGAACGGAAAATACCGCTGTTTATACCGACCGGGGCTACAGCGGCAAGAACACCAACCGCCCCGATTTTGAAAAGCTCCTGGACGATGTAAAAAAGGGCAAAATAACTAAGGTAATTGTGTACAGGCTCGACCGCATCAGTCGTTCACTGTTGGACTTTGCAAGAATAATCGACCTGTTTAACGAACACGGCATTGAGTTTTTAAGTTGCACCGAAAAGTTTGATACCAGCGCTCCCATAGGCAAGGCCATGCTGTCTATTATAATGGTATTCGCGCAGCTGGAGCGGGAAACCATTCAGGAGCGGGTGATAACCAACTATTATGAACGAGGCCGCCAGGGAATGTATATCGGAGGCCGCGCCCCTTACGGCCTGCGCAAGATTGAGACCTGCCTGAACGGCAAAAAGACCTATACCTTTGAGGAGATTCCGGAGCAGGTCCGGGTTCTCCGCGAGATATACAGCATGTACATAAGGCCCGATACATCTTTGGGAACCATAAGCCGGTATCTCAACAAGCTGGAGATTCCCGCGGCACAGGGCGGAAACTGGGATACCTGCAAGCTCAGCCGGATTATGCACAATCCCGTCTATGTCCGCGCCGACGCCGACGTCTATCTATATTACAAGAGCAAAGGGTGCATTCTATCCAACAGCATCGAAGACTTTATCGGCATCAACGGCTGCTACCTGTACGGCAAGCGCAAGGCCTCCGACCGCAAGTACACCAACATTGAGAACCACACCCTCTCACTGGCGCTTCATGAAGGAATTATCGACTCCCGCACCTTCCTGCTCTGTCAGCACAAGCTGTCCACCAATAAGCGGATCGCCAACGCCGGGAAAAGTAAGTATAGCTGGCTTTCCGGTAAGCTGCGGTGTGGGTATTGCGGCAGCTCGGTCACCACCTCCTCTCAATACAATGGCGTTTACTATCTGAGCTGCACCGGCAAAAAGCTTCGGCAGGACTGCGACGGCTTAGGGCGCACACTAAAAGTCCCCGATGTGGAGGCGGTTGTCGAGGCGCAGATTTTTACGCTGTGCAACAGCAACCGGATTCTGAAGCGCAGGGTGCGGGAATCAAAGGAACCAAACGCAGGTCAAGATCGTCAACTCAAAATCATCGATGAGAAAATCGATAACCTGCTTGAGCAAATCGCGGCGGGTAACGCCATCGTAACCAAATACATCAACGAGAAAATAGAAGCGCTGGAAAAAGAAAAGCGGGCGCTGCTCGAAGCGACCCGACAGGATTTAGTGGATACCGCGATGGGCGACGCCAATATATTCCAGGTTATCAACATTGTTTCCCGTTGGCAGTCCCTTAGCCTAGAGGAAAAAAAGCAGGTTGCCGGCCAGATGATTGAAAAGGTAGAAATCATTGCCGACAGCGTGCAAATCACATGGACAAAGGCGTTTGATCTGGTTTAAGAATAGGGGCTTGCTATTGTATCGGAATTTTGATACGATATTCTTGTAAAATAAGGCATATCTTATGTTTCAAACGCAAATTAAGCCCTCAAGCCAGTTGCGCAACAACTACGCCGAAATGATAAAGCTCGTAAAAGAGCGGCGAGCCCCTGTGATTCTCACCAATAACGGCAAACCGGATGCCGTGCTGGTTAATATGGAGGATTACGCGGAGTTTGAAAAATTTATGTACCGGCAGTATGTCAGGGAGGCGCTGGCAGCCGACGATACCAGCCCCGCTGGAAGGAGGACAAGCCCAAATGCCATTGCACAGGGAAAAACGCCAATACACCTATGCGGATTACCTCGCGTGGGATGAAAACGAACGCATAGAAATTATAGACGGCATACCCTACCACACCTACGGAGGGGAAATCATTGAGGGCGGGCCGGTGATGCAGGCGGCCCCGTCCCGGTCACATCAGGAAATAAGCGGAGAGCTTTACAGGCAGCTCGCGAACTTCCTCAGGGGAAAGTCCTGCAAGGTTTATTCCGCGCCGTTTGCCGTCAGATTAAACGCCGATGGCGACGACGACACGGCGATTGAACCCGATATATCGGTGGTGTGCGACAGATTCAGGCTGGACGACAGGGGCTGTAAGGGCGCGCCCGATCTGATAGCTGAAGTCCTTTCCCCCTCAACCGCCCGCAAGGATAGAATCATAAAATTCAACAAGTACCTGCGGGCCGGGGTCAGGGAATATTGGCTTGTAGATCCCGACACTAGGACGGTGCAGGTTTGCCTCTTAAAGGACGGCCTCTATTTCGTATCGGGTTATACCGACGCCGACACAGCGCCCGTAGACGTATTGCCGGGCTGCATGATCAATTTGCGGGATGTGTTTGCGGAGTAATTGCGCCCCGTATTTTCCGATCTGCATGGATTAAAAACAGGCATTTATTAAGCTTCCCTGAGGTGTTCTTCAGGGAAGCTTTTCTTTTAAGGTTTTCATATGTATCAGGTCGCAGTCCCATTGGATGGGATAAAGGCCTTCTTCCTCGATTAAGCCGATTACCTCGCTGTTGTAGGCGCCGGAGGGCGGGCGAAACAGAGCCGGCGCCTTGCCGGTAAGCTCTTCTATTTTGCGGCAGCTTTCCCTGATTTCGCTAAGCACGCCCTCCTTGTCGAGGCGGGTAAGATTGGCGTGGGAGTTTGAGTGGCTGCCTATCTCGTGGCCCGCCCCGGCTATCTGGCGGACCGATTCGGGATATTGATCGCACCAGCTGCCCAAAACAAAAAAGCTCGCTTTAACGTTGTAATGCTCAAGAATACTCAAAAGCTCCGGGATATCCGAGTTATCCCAAGCGCAGTTTATCCCCAGCGCGACCGTCATCCCCTCGGTATCCACCGAGTAGATCGGCTTTTTTTCGGGCTGCGCGACTATTTTTACGATATTCCCCACTTCCCACGTGGCCAGCAATACCCCCAAAATAAAGAGGACGCAAAAGGCAAGCGCCGTCCATTTGTTGATTATGTAAAAAAATCCGGCCGAAGCCTTTTTCCTCATCCCGAACACACCCCCAAAACCGGGAAAGAAGAGACTGCGCCCCTTGGCGCTTCCCGGGAGTTAGCATGCGACCCGTCCTGTCCATTTATATGAAAAAATCGTCCGTGATATGTACAAAAATTAAGAGCGCGAAGGGCCTTTTAAAACGCCACGCATATAATACTACTCCGCCATTAAAATCCCCGCAGGTCTTGAAACGATTTTAATCGCGGAGCAGTATAAATATTTCCCAGCTCAAACATTTATCAAACAAGCCATAATAACACTAAGCCGCAAATAAAATGCTTTTATAATATTACTCTATTGCTCCTCCCCAGAGGCGGGGTAATAATATCGTACGGGATTTTAGGTATTTAAGTTTCACTATATAAAATTTTTTGCAGGTTTAGGCTTATGCTCTTGCATTTTTAGACCCTGTGCTGTATGATATATGAGGAAAAAGACGCGATTTATGATTGATTCAAACTGTTTTGCGTCATTTTAAATTTGCAGACGGTATAGAAGGAGGAAGCGCGCTATGTCCGGTTACAATCCCTACGACAACGTTCTCGCGGTAATAGACAACGCCGCAAAGCTGCTCGGCTACACCCAGCAGGAGTACGAGCAGATCAAATTTCCGGAAAGGGAAATGAAGGTCTCGGTTCCTGTCAGGATGGACGACGGCAGCGTAAAGGTGTTCGAGGGCTTTCGTATACAGCACTCCACCCTTCGCGGACCCGCCAAGGGCGGGATCCGCTTCCACCCCGACGTAGACGTCAACGAGGTCAAAGCGCTGGCCGCCTGGATGACCTTTAAGTGCGCGGTAATAGGAATCCCTTACGGCGGCGCCAAGGGCGGCATCGCGGTGGACCCTTATAAGCTCAGCAAAACGGAGCTTAAAAATCTTACCCGCCGCTACACCTTTATGATAGCGCCCGTAATCGGCCCCGAAACTGACATACCCGCCCCCGACGTAGGCTCTAACGCCGAGGTAATGGGCTGGATTATGGACTCATACAGCATGCTTATGGGCTACAGCGCCCCAGGCGTGGTAACCGGCAAGCCCATAGGCCTGGGCGGCTCCCTGGGCCGGGGTGACGCCACCGGCCGCGGTGTAACTATTACCACCCAAAATCTTCTTGGCAAGCTTGGGATGAAGCTTGAGGGCGCTTCGGTCGCCGTACAGGGTATGGGGAACGTAGGCAGCGTCTCGGCCCGTCTCATAAGCGAGGCGGGCGGAAAGATTGTGGCCGTCAGCGACGTTAGCGGCGGCATCTACGACCCCGAGGGCTTAAACTTCAAGGAGATTTTAGCCCACGTGAGCGCCAGAAAGCTTCTTGACAGCTACGAAACAAAGGCGAAGCGTATCGGCAACCAGGAGCTTTTGTGCCTGCCGGTCGATGTTTTGATACCCGCCGCCCTTGAAAATCAAATCAATATAGATAACGTAGATAAGATTCGGGCAAAGGTAATTGTGGAGGGCGCCAACGGCCCCACCACCGTAGAGGCGGGAGAGGCGCTTAATAAGCGCGGAGTGCATGTCGCGCCCGATATCCTCGCCAATGCCGGCGGCGTTGCTGTTTCCTACTTTGAGTGGGTGCAAAACCTTCAGTCCTTCTACTGGAGCGAGGAGGAGGTCAACTCTAAGCTGCAGGTTCTTATGGACAACGCCTTTAAATCCGTGTGGGAAACCGCCGAGGAAAGAAAGGTAAGCCTTCGCACCGCCGCCTATGTCATAGCCGTCAAGAAAGTCGTCGAGGCGCTCAGCCTTCGCGGAGGCATCTGGCCCTGAGTAATTCCCGAATTGTGGGAATAATAGCAAGCCCCATTCATTTCTTACAATTGCTATAGCTACAAATTACCCGTCATTGCGGCCCTGCTTGCAATGACGGGTAAAATTTTTCAAGATAACACCTGTACGCTACGCGTGCGGGGGAGAGAGATAATTGAGGATGATGTTTGCGTCAGGCCGCTGGCGAGCCGCCCAGGACGGCCATGGGATCAAGCCATTTACCTTCGTTGCGGATGGCGAAGTGAAGGTGGCTTTCCTCAGAGATTTCACAGGGGACGCCGTCCAGCTTGCCAATGGCCTCTCTCGCGGTTACCTGATCGCCCACAGCCACGGGAAGGGTAGGGGCCAGGCCGCAGTAAAGGGTCTGGTTCCCGTCGGCGTGGTTGAGAACGACTACCGTGCCCCAAAGGGCGTCGTTGCGAATCTCGGCTACCGTTCCGTCGGCGGCGGCGCAAATATCCTCGCCCTTTGCGGCGTAGATATCCATGCCGTCGTGGGTGCGCCAGTCGCCCAGTGTGATATTGCGGATAAGCTCGCCGTTCGAGTAGGCGCTTATAACGTCACCGCGAATTGGCAAAGCGTATACAAGCCTGGGCGATTCGGCCGGCTCCGTTGACGGTTCGGACTGCTCGGACTGTGCTGACGGCTCCTCTGACGGCAAGGAAGACGTTGACGAGGAAGGCTGCCATACCGACGGATCCGGCAAGGGATTTGGAACGTCGGGTACGTTTTGTTCGACGTCTTCCACCTGAGGGAAATCGGCAAAGGGCTGGTCCTGCTGAAGCATTTGATTGTTTTGGTTTTCAATGTCGCCAAGAGTTCGGTCCACGGCCATCCAAGTGGCCGCGCTCGCGCCTACAAGGCAGATAGCCAGGGCGACGTAAAAGCCCTTTGAGCTGATAAAGCGGCTGAATTTGCCTCTGGAAAAGTTCATTTTGCTCATAATTCTTCTGCACCTCCATTGGTAGTTTGTCCCGTCCGGGCGGGAATTATGCCTGTAACTGGAATAATTTGCGGGAAAATTTATAAGTTTTTTTATTTTTTTTCTTCCTGACCGCCCGTAGACCGGTTGCCTTTAGAAAAGAGCTCGCGCAGCCCTATTACGAGAAGAAAACCGCCGAAGAGCCTGCCCAGCAGCCCGGAACCCGCGAGAAGGGCCAGCCTTTGCCCAAAATAAACGCCAGCGCAGCCAAAGATACCGAAGGGAAGCGCAAGCCGCCAGCGTACAAGGCCGTTTCGCCGGTGAAAAAATAACGCGACCGCCGCGACCGGCAGAAAAAATACGAGGTTTATACCCTGGGCCTCGAGCTGCGCCATCCCCGCCGCCATGGTGAGGTATAGTATTAGAACGCTGCCGCCCCCCATCCCAAGGGCGCTGAGAAGGGCGCCCAAAAAGGACGCCGCCGCCGCAAAGGCAAAGCTCATCGTAAAATCATCCTGACTGCGGCTAAGAGTATAAAGCC
>JAITVF010000169.1 GCA_031285945.1 Oscillospiraceae bacterium | reverse complement strand
TGGGCGGAGGGCTTTAACGCAAAAAGCGAAAGCCTGCTCCTACTGGGAAGAACCGGCCTCGGGAAAACCCATCTTTCAGTAGCCATGGCAAGGGCTGTCGCCATGGCGGGCTACGGCGTGGTTTACTCCTCAGCTCAGCGTATGATGGACGCCCTCGAGGCCGAAAAATTCTCGCGCGACCCAAAGGCCGAAGGGGCGGCCGATATCTTTTTAAACTGTGATCTTTTAGCGCTCGACGATCTGGGCACCGAGTTTTCTACCCAGTTTACGGCCGCGGCCCTTTTTAACGTTATAAATACGCGGCTGACGGAAGGGCGCCCCACCGTGGTAAACACCAACCTGGAGCCGGTGGAAATAGAGGCGAAATATTCCCAGAGGATGGTTTCCCGCCTTATATGCGGCTACCGTGTTCTGCGATTTGCGGGCAAGGATATACGCTTTATCCGCAAGAAGGAAGCCGCGGGTTGATATTATACTGCTTGCGGGTAAAAACGCGCCGGCCGTCGGAGGATAAATGGACGAGCGGATAGATATATATGACGCAAACAAAAAGCTTACGGGCAGAACGCGCCTCCGCCGCCAGCCGAGAGCGGATGGCGACTTTGGCCTTGTTGTATTTGTTATCGTACAGAACAGCCAGGGCCTGTATCTTATAACCAAACGGGCGCAGAAAGACTACATGCCTGGCTTATGGGAAAACACGGGCGGAGTCGCCATTGCGGGAGAAACGAGCATTGAGGCGGCGATGCGGGAATTCCACGAGGAAACGGGATTTACCCTTTTAGCTGAAAAGGGCTGTCTAATCTGTACCAAAAGGGCTATGGCCCCAGGCTTTAGCTGCTTTATGGACGTATGGCTTTTTGAGATGGATTTTGATATTGAAGGCTTTGTGCCTCAAAAAGGCGAAACCATCGCGGCAAGATGGGCCGCGCGGGAGGAAATACTTAAGCTGCACGATAAAGGCGAATTTGTCCCCTTGGCCGAAATCGGCCTGGATGAATTCTACCGGGGTTATCCTTGATAAGAACCGTAACTGCGGCGGACTGCGGCCTCGCCCCAGGCAGAGAAACAGCTTATTCGCGGCGGGCGCTGACAATCTGCACATGGCCGTCGATTATATGATTCGCGCCGTTAAGCCCTGCGTCATATAGGGTAGCGATGATTTCTTGGGGGGAGTAAAGCTTTACGTCGCCCGCTTTGGAAAAGCGTATAAACGGGTTGCAGACCGCGCGGATCGCCCGCGGGTAGTATATGTCCGCTATGTAGATTTTGCCCTGTGTTTTTAGCAGCCGGTATGCTTCTTGAGCAAAGCTTTTAACGTCGGGGAAATGGTGATACGCGGCGCATACCGTAATTACGTCAAACGTGCCGCCGGCAAAGGGGGTTTGCTCGCAGCGCCCGACTGAAAACTCCATTAAGGGATTTAGCCGCCTTGCCTGCGCTATCATGTTACCTGAAATATCGGTGCCGTACCCATTGATCGCGCATTTGTCCGCGAACATTTTGAGAAGCCGGCCATTGCCACAGGCTACGTCTAAAACGTTGTAGCCGTCTTGCAGCTTTACAGCTTCGACAAGCATAGTCTTGAACTTTTGCGTAAACCGTCCGTCAAATGTGTTTTCGTAGTCGTTTGCCAGGGCGTTGTATACGGCGGCGGATCGGGATTCGTACCGGCTGTCGTTTTTATTCATTCTATTTGGCACTCCTTGCTAGTGGTTTTATAAATGCTCCAGTTCGTGCTTTTGCCTGAAATTTGCCGGATTTTGGGTGAGTACAACGTGCAAGAAGGACGCAAAACAGGCCGCAAGGCTGAAATGATTTTAATCGTGGAGTAGCATTAATCGCCCTCTATAACATATTAGCGGCACGCCGTCACTGCGGGCAAAGCTCGCAGTGACGGCGTGCCTTTTTGTGTGGAAACAGTATAGTTGATCGCAACTATATCATTCCCGCAAGGTCAAATTACCAGCATCAGCAGCATGGTCAGTACTCCCGGGACGCCCAGAAAGAGGGAGGTCAGCAGAGAGTAGGGGGTAACCGCGAGGCCTATGGGAAAAAAGTTGCACAGTATTCTGATAACCCCCAGGGCAAGAGCGCCGGTAAAGGCGGTAAAGAGAACGCACCTGAACATTTTTCCGGTGCGGGCGTAGCATACAAAGAGAATAACGCCCGCGCAAAGAAGCAGTGCGGCAAACCAAAAGCTCGTATTCATGGACAAATCTCCCCTTCGGTAAAGTATATACCGAAGGGAATAAAAATAGAACGGGAAGTCCCGGCTGAACGCCGTTTAGCTCTTAAAATAATCGACCGCGAGGGCTTATCGGCCAAGAATCGGCATGATATAGGCCAGCGCCATCAAAAATACTACCAGCAGGCAGCCCGTAAAAAAGGCGAAACGCGCCTTTTGGGGCAGGATGAGCTTGGCGGTCAGCGCACAGAGCGCCCCGCCCAGCACCGCGCCTATAAGCGCGGAGGCAATGCGGATGGCGTCTGGATCGGCGGTCGCGAGGGGATGGACGGAATAGTGCGCCATCTCGCCAGTAAGAACACACGCGGGCACGCAAAGAAAGGGCAGCGTAAGCTTTGTGAGCTCTTTTTTGCCGGCGCGGGCGCCCATAAAGGCAGTCACCAGCAAAACCACGACAATGGCTATGCTTTCTCCTATCAATCCGGTTGCGCCTCCTTTTGATGTCGAAAATAAACGTCGGGCGACAGAGTCAGCCAGCCAGCAGAGCGGCCGCTTTATCGGCAGCCTCCGGGTCGTCGGATATCACCATGACCGCTATATTGTCCCTTACATCTATTACCGGGCTTTCGAGCTTTTGCATTTCGCCGGGGTTGTAGTTTTCGAACATAAACCTCAGGTTTTCGATCCTCGTTTCCAAAATCTCGCGCAGGGCTTCTGCGTCCGAGGCGCTGTCGGCCTTGAGCACCGCCACCTCCTGGGCTGAAAAGGCGCTGGCGTCGTAGTATATGGCATATTCTGCGACCGAGTCGTTGAGGGCGTAAAGATTGGCGAGAGCGTCACCCTCGGCGGGCGAGAGCTCTCCGGAAAAAGAAACCTCCTTAAGCAGCCCTTCGGCAATGGCCGCAACGTCGTATTCCCGGCTTCCTCCGCAGCCCGAAATCAAAAGGGCGAGAGAAAGAAAAAGAGAGAGAATAAGAGCCAAAAGTCTTTTGTTCATGTCGACCATTCCTTTTATTGGGATACGGTATGGGTCCTGAGGTAGTCGAGCCACCTGTAATAGTATTCCGGCGTAAGGTGCAGCCCGTCGGGGCTTACCTCCTCGGGCAGATATCCCTCCTCGTCCATAAGGGTCTCAAAGAGGTTTAAAAATGGCAGATTATACTTAGCGGAAAGTTCGGCTATAGCCGCGTTGTATTCAATCACTTTTTCCCTGGAGATATTAACGTAGGTTTCGCCTACGTTAATACCCACCGGAGTCATGCTCTGAATATAAACGGTGGCGTTTGGGTACTGCTTTATCACGGCGTCTAGAAAGGCTCCGTAGTCGGCTATAAAGGCGTCCTTTTCCTGCCACAGGCCGTTGCCGCCCAGCATGATATATACCTTTCCCCGATCGCCCGCCTCTTTGGCGGCCTCCAGCAGGGTTTTCTTGTCCGCAACCGAGGCTCCGATATACTCGACGGTCAGGGCGGTGTGGGGGCTTACGCCGACAGCGGCGTAGCAGGCGGCGTTGTCGACGATGTGGTACCCCTCGAGGCCGGTGCTGACCGAATCGCCAAAGAAGACCGCATCGTCAAAATAAGAAAGCTCAACCTGCGCCGACGCCTTTACCTGACGGTCGGCGGTGTACGGGGTTAAGGGGTCGGGCGAGACCTCGCCCTCATCCTTTGGGGCGGAGCTCCTGCTGCCGCTCGCCCCGACGGGCGGCGCGGCGGGCGGAACAACCTCGGCCTGCGCGCCTATAATATCCCGCTCGGCCGGATCCTCTTCTTTTTGAGTGGAGGAAAAAGAATCCTGAAGGCCCTGCCACAGGGTGGCGCCGCCGTAGGATGCGCCGCTTACAAGAGCCAGCAGAATCACTGCAGCTAAAATGGGATGCCCGCGTTTTTGACGACGTTTTCTGTGCACCTGCATGTTATTTTATCATCCTTGAATTGGGCAATATTGGAAAGCTGTTGCTAATAGTATGGCTCAAATCCCCGAGGTTCATTCCGGGAATGGGTGTTCACAGTGAGATATGCTGCCCCCGCGCGGTTAAAAGGCGGATCCGGTCGCGATAGTCCTTGCAGGCAGGGCCTTCGACCAGGGTCTCCACCACCCGTTCCCCTTGCCAGAAGTGCATGGGTATAACGCTCTTTACGGTAACGTTGCGCATAAGGTAATCAAGTCCGGCCAGAGCCATTCTACCCAGTCTCGGATCCGCCGGGAAAAAGGCAAGGTCGATGCTAAGTCCCTCAAGTCTGCTGATTTCATCTATGTAGAGCCGCTTCATCTCATCGTTCCAGGCGTCAGGCTCGCTCTCCCAGTGCCACCAGTTGAGATCGCCCGCGTGAAAGATTCGCTTCTTTGCGTCCTCCACCACAAAGGCAACCCCTTCGTCGTTAGAGGACAGGGTCTGAACATTAAGCCCGGCGATTCTTTCGATACGATCGGGGCTCATCATATGGGCCTCGATATCGCCGGGCAGAGGGATATCGTCGGAAAGAATAAGCTCAATTTGGGGGTTTTGCCGCTTCCAGTCAAAGATTACCGGGTTAAAGTGGTCGGGATGCCGGTGGGAAACAAAAACGACCACCCTTTTGCCTGTCCCCGCCAGGTCGCCCGGGTTAACGGTTCCGGTAGCCAGGCTGCCTCCCTGGGGGGTATCCTTCCAGTAATCAAAGACGAGGAAATGCCGGTCGGTTTCAACAGCAAAGCCGCTGTGGCACAAATACCAGACGTGCAGCATAATATGACCATTCCTTTCAGGCACCAACGAGGCATGAAACAGGGTTGGTGCCGCTGATGTAGTAAGATAATTGCAATAGATAATGATCGTGGTATACTGTAAGCGAAGGTACAGGCACACTACAGAGCACGTGGAGGTAGGTGGTGCGCGGAAGCGTCAGCCCGCCATAATATAAGTTCGCCGGACGCTCTTTCAAGCACCAAAGAGTTGGAGATGTGCAGTTGTTGCGCAGTAGCCTGTAACCTTATCTTTGTAAAGACATTACTCGTTTTTAGCTGAGCGTCCAGTCCCTGCCTGCGCCTTCAAAATTGATTTGGAGGTATGCTATGGGGAGGCTCAAGATCGTTTACCCGATTTGCTGCGGGATGGATGTGCACCGCGATTTTGTTATCGCGTGCATCGCGTCCACGAGTGCGAAGGGAGTAACAGAGTATGCCAGCAAGCGGTTCTCGACCTATTCGGGAGGGCTTCGGGACTTGCGGGACTGGCTATTGGAGAGGAATTGCCGAGATGTTTGCATGGAATCGACAGGGAAATACTGGTTTCCAGTTCACAACATACTGGAGACAACCTGCAACGTGGTGGTCAGCCACCCCAAGTTCGTCAAAGCGATCAAGGGCAAGAAGACGGATAAGAAGGATGCACAGTGGATTGCCGACCTGTTTAAGCACGATCTCGTGAGGGGGAGCTTTATCCCGCCGGAGGATATCCGGCAACTCCGTGACCTGTGCCGCTACCACCAAAAGCTGACATGGTGCGCCACCGGGGAGAAGAACCGCGCCCAAAACTGTCTGACGGTTTCTAATTTCAAGCTCGACAGCGTGTTTAGTAACGTGTTCGGCAAGAGCGCGTCCGCTATCATCGAGCAGTTGTTGGAACATCCGGGGGAAGAGTTTGACGTCGCGCCGTTTGTCCATTACAAGTGCAAGACTCCCATCTCACAGATTCAGGAAGCTGTCGACGGGGTGTTCAGCCCCTGGCAGGCTGAAAAGCTAAAGATCATCCGCAGTCATATGGACGACCTCGATAAGTGCAAGGCTTTGCTTGAAGACCTGATCCTGCGCCTTGCCGAGCCGTATATGCCACAAATACAACTGCTTCTGACCGTTCCCGGCGTATCTGACCCCATGACCGCGATTCGCATTATCGCGGAAATCGGAGTGGATATGACGCAGTTTGAGTCGTCGAAGCACCTGTGCTCCTGGGCGGGGCTTACGCCGCAGAACAATGAAAGCGCCGGGAAAAAGAAGACCACGCGGATCGGCAAGGCTGGGCAGTACATTAAGCCGCTTCTAATTCAGTGCGCCATGGCCGCAAGCAACCCACGTTCTAAACTTCACCCGGAAATCCTCAGCAAGCACCAGCAGCTTAAAAAACGTCGCGGGACGAAGAAAGCTAGAGTTGCCATTGCCAGAAGACTCTTAACTGCCATCTACCACATTCTCCTGAACAACGAGCCATATGCGCCCTTCGTTGCGCCTCTCAAAGATTCCATCCCTGAAGATCGCATTCTTACTCCCGAACAGGCTCTCGCTATGCTTCGTGCCAAAGGCTACATCATTTCCGAGACTGAGACATTCAGCTAATTCTATTCCTTTTTTCGACTGCTTATAGCGGTCTGCTTTGCTGTTCTTTCTTTTAAGGCGAGGTGTTTGTGTTTTGTTTCAACCTTAAGCTCCTCCCTGCGAGGGTTCTATTCTTCGGTAGCGCCGGTATCGTCGTCAGTTATGCCGATTGCCTCGCCTTCGTCGCTGTCCGGGGCGGAGGGTGAAGCTCCGTTATCTTTTTCTTCGGCGGGTGCTGTGACGGGTTCTTCCTTCTTTTGGGAGTAGAAGCTGCCGTCGAGAACGGACTTACCTTCCTCAGTATCCACATAGAGTGGGCGGGACCCGGGTGAGGCGGCCGCCTTTTTACGCAGGCTAACCCACGCAATGGCGCAGACTATAACGCATAATCCCGCCAGCGCCTGCGAAACCCGCACGCTTCCCACAAGCAGGCTGTCGGTGCGCAGCCCCTCGATCCAGACTCTTCCGAGCCCGTACCAGAAGAGGTAGATAAGGGTTATCTCGCCGTCGAATTTGCGCCTCTTAATATAAAGGGATACGAGCAAAAAGCCGACAAGGCACCATATGGACTCGTAAAAGAAGGTCGGGTGAACGGGTCTGGCGGGGTCGACGCCGACCCCTATCCCGGCAAGCTGGCCCTGATACGCCGAAAGGTAATCGGTGATCCCCGCGCTTGTCATCCCCCAGGGGAGGCCTGTGTTGGAGCCGAAGGCCTCAACGTTCACGAAGTTGCCCCATCTGCCCACTGACTGGGCAAGCAGCAGGGAGCTGGCGAGGAGATCGCAGGCCGGCAAAAATTTTACCCTTCGCACCCTGCACATAAGAGCCATGAGTACAACCGCGCCGATAACGCCGCCGTAAAAGGCAAGCCCGCCCTCGCGTATGGCAAAGAGCCGGCCAAAGGTATATGTATCCCCCGAAAAGGCCACGTAATAAAGCCGTGCGCCCACAATGCCGCCGATTACGGTGCCCAAAAGAACGTCGATCATCCTGTCGGAGTCCAAGCCGAAGGTTCTCACCCGCCTTACTATAAAGGCAACCGCCAGGATAAAGGCAAGGCCGAACAAGATTCCGTACCAGTAGATATCCCGCCCGAATACGGTAAAGGCGACGCGATTAAGCTCAAAGCTCAGCCCGAGCCCGGGAAAGCTAAGGGTATCCATAGGGCAAAAATCCTCTCTGTTGGAAGATGTGGCGGGGCGGAGCCGAAAACAGTATTTATAAGCTGCGCGCGGCTGCGCCCCGCCGTATGTCTTTTACGCGGCGGGGTTAAGGGTATTCAGGGCCGGATTACCGAAAGGGAGCAGCGGCCGGGGTTAAAGCTTACGGGCAGGCGCGACTGTAAATCGTCAAGGGTGAGGCCGGCCAGAATTTCAAGCACGTCGTAGGCGCCCGAGTCGGAAAACTGCGCGGTCACAAGAAGCCCGGCAAGGGCGTCCGGCCTGCCGTACATGCCGATATAGCGGCCGTAAACCGCTTTTTTTACCCGGTCAAAGACGGCGGGGTCGATCCCCTCGGCGATAAGGCGCTTAATCTCCGCGAGAATTATATCGCGCACCTTTTCGGGCTCGCGGGACTCGCCCGAAAAGCAGGTAAGCGCGTAATCGCGGGTAGCCATGGCCTCGGCCTCGAAAACCTGGTTTATAAGCTCCTGGTCGTAAAGGCTGCGGTAAAGCGCGGTAGAGTCGCCGGCGATTACGTCTGAGAGGACCTCGTCGGCGATCTTCATCCAGAGAGTTTCCTTGGGGTTTTTTCCGGGCGTTCCCTTAAAGCCCAGCTGGAAGAGCGGCTGGGCGACGGGAAGTCGCTGCTCGACAAGGGCCGTGCGGACCCCCTCGGGCTCGTCGGCGATCCCCCGCTCTACGGGTAGCTCCGGCGCCGGCTTCAGGATGCGGTCGGCGGCCTCGAGAACATCGGCGGGCTCAAAGTTGCCGGCTACCGCAAGGGTCATGTTGCCGAGATTATAAAAGGTGTTGTAGCAGCGGTAAAGAAGCTCCGAGTCGATTTTGGCTATG
>JAITVF010000137.1 GCA_031285945.1 Oscillospiraceae bacterium | reverse complement strand
TTTCCCCAGAGATTTCAAACCGGTTTATGCCGCCAACCATAATCTCAAGTCTGTTCTTTGATCTTTGAGCCTTAAGTTGTTGACATTGTTTTCTAAAGAGGGTGGGGCCAGAATTGACACAGGCGTGTAAAACAGAAATCAACACACCGGCAATACCCCACCCTCTTTAGCAAAGAGGGTGCCGCCCGCAGGCGGCGGGTGTTTTGTCCCGGGTCAATAAAGCCATCAATCGGCTCCCTTATACTACTCCGCAATCAAAATACTTCTTTCTCTTGCTTCCCCCTCCCCCGGCGGGGGAAGCAAGAGAGCAGATCAGAAATCGACTATAAAACGATTAATCAGCGTTAACGGCTTGACAAGTAATGGCAATTTGTTTACAATTTGTGCATACTTCATTTTCGCTTTAGGTCATATTCGTTGCGTATAATACTTATAGCCCTCATCTCGCGAAAGGGATGGTCTTTCTCATGGCGAAATACGTGGGAGTAAAGTGCCCCGTTTGTTCCAGGCGTTTTTCCCAGGCGGACGATATCGTCGTCTGCCCGGTCTGCGGGGCGCCTCATCACCGAGCCTGTTACACTCAGGCCGGCGAGTGCGCCTGGGCGGCCGACCATATAAACGGCAGGGAGTGGCAGCCCGAAGCCCGGCCCGCGGAAGAGGGCAGAGAATCGGGGCCAAATGGGACAGGCTGCGCGGAGGGGACAAGGCTTTGCCCCGCCTGCGGCGCCGCAAACCCTGTGGAATCGCTTTTCTGCCAGATATGCGGCCGCCATATGCTCTCCTGCCGTTCTTCTTACACGGGGGGCGCGACTTATTATCCCTTTGGGGATCCCTTCGGCGGCGTGGATAAAAACGAGACCCTGAACGGCCTCCCCGTCAGCGACGTCATGTATTATGTGGGACAGGGCTCTTCTTATTACATCCCCAGATTCTATAATCTGGAAAAGCGTGGCGGAAAGATCGCCTTTAATGCTTCGGCGTTTTTGTTCCACTTTCTCTACTTCTTTTACCGCAAGATGTATCTTTTTGGCGCGCTGCTTCTGCTGGTTTTTGCGGCGGGGCTTGTGCCGCAGTTTTTGCTGGCCAGGGAATACGCGCCCGAGCTGCTGTACGCGATGGGGCTAGGCCCCCAGGCAACGGTAAACGAAGAAGCCGTAGTCTTTTATGCCGAGCTCGCGAATATTGCCATGTGGGCGGGTATCGGGGTGCGGATAGCGATAGGCTGTACCGCCACCCGCATTTATTATAAAAAGGTCGTCCGCGAGGCGGCTGAGCTTATCGGCAGGGCGCGGCCGGACGACGAGGATTATCACGCCGAGCTTATAGCGAGCGGCGGAGTCGACCGGCTGAGCGTTTCGCTGCTGGTGGCGGTGCTTGTGGTGTGCTTCTTTTTGGCCAGCGGCGCGATAATGCCCGCCATTTGAGTTCTGTAACGCAAAACCCCCTTGAAAGGAAGATAACGTGAGGATACGCAAGGCCGTAATTCCCGCGGCGGGGCTGGGCACAAGGGTGCTTCCGGCCTCAAAGTCGATGCCCAAGGAGATGCTGCCGATAGTCGACATGCCGGCGATACAGTATATAGTCGAGGAGGCTGTCCGCTCAGGAATAGAGGAGATTCTTATAATAACAAGCCGTGGCAAAACCACGGTAGAGGATCATTTTGACCGCAACCCCGAGCTTGAGGAGCGTCTTCTTTTAAGCGGCAAGCAAAAGGAATATGACCGCATGCTCGAAATCGCCAATATGGCCGGCATTCATTATCTTCGCCAGAAGGAGCCTTTGGGCCTGGGCCACGCCGTGTGGTGCGCTAAAACCTTTGTGGGGGACGAGCCCTTCGCCGTCCTTTACGGGGACGACGTAATCGTTGGCGAAAGGCCCGCCTGCCTACAGCTATGCGAGGCCTACCTGGAGCACGCGCTGGGCGTGGCGGGGATAAAGCCGGTATCGCCGGAGGTTATACACAAGTATTCCTCCTTAGGGGTAATCCCCCTTAAGGGCAACCGCTTTGAGATTACCGATATGATCGAAAAGCCGCAAAAGGGCCAGGAGCTGAGCCTCTACTCTATCCTGGGGCGTTGTGTTCTGCCCCCGGAAATCTTTGGTATACTTAAGGATATCCCCAAAGGCGCGGGCGGCGAGTATCAGCTTACCGACGCTATGCGGGTGCTGGCAAAAAGCAACGGGATGATCGGGGTTGAGTACGAGGGAACCCGCTACGACATGGGCTCTAAATTCGGCTATATGCAGGCCAACGTTGAAATGGCCCTAACCCACCCCGAAATAGGCGAGGACTTCCGCGCTTGGCTTAAGGCGCTTTCCGCGACTATTTGACGCTGATACAAGATATAAAATGCTTCTATAATTATAAATTATAGAAGCATTTTGTTAATGCTTAAGCGCAAAAAAACCACCAGCTCTGCTGGTGAGAATAAAAAAACTTTAGATAGAAAAAACCTCCATTTGCTAAAATAGATGCAGGTTTGCCAACCGCATAAACAGCAAAA